>CBFGZN010000097.1:0-9219 GCA_965653255.1 uncultured Solirubrobacterales bacterium
AGTTGAACGGCTCGCGAAACGGCGGTGCGAACATGACGGTGCCGGCCGGAGCCGCCGAGGGCGAGCCGGCCAACCACGCCACCGGCTGGGGCGCTCAGCTCGGTCGGCTCGTCGACGCCGTCGGCGCGCTTCTCCTGGACCGCGACCGTGCCTGCCCCGCCGCGCTGCTCGCGCCAGGCGGCGACTGCGGCGCCGGTCTCGGCGAGGTCGATCAGCGGATCTCCGGCGACGGAGCTGCCGCCCGCGTCGAGCCGCTCGTTGGTTCCGACCGTGACGTCATCGCCCTTGCCGAGCAGCGTCGCCGAGCCGGTTGCGAAAGCGGTCACGAAGATGCTCCTCGGATCGACCGCGACGCTCGGCGGGCCCACCGCGCCGCGCACGCCGCCGTCGACCAGTCGCGCGCCGCCGAACGCACCGGACGTCTCGGCGAAGATGTCGGGGATCTCGTTGACGAAGATCCGTGTCGCGCCGAGCGCGCCGCCCTGGCCCGGTTGCTGGCGGAAGGCGATCGCGCCCTGACTGAAGCCGCCGACGTCGAGCGCGAAGGCGTCGGCCGGGCCGCGCAGCGGCTGACCGCCGAACTCCGACGGGCTCACCTGGAGCGGGATGCCGACGCTGCTGCCGAATACCCGCCGTGCCCAGACGCGGTCGACGAAGTCGTCACCCGGCTCCTGCCAGGCGACGATCCCCTGGCCCTGCACGTCGATCCCCACCTTTGGTGCGTTGTCGTTCGTCGGCTGGCGCACTGGGATCGCCTGGTTGCGGTCGAGCGGCGTGCCGAACACCGACCAGAGGCGGCCGTTGTAGCGCGCCAGCCGCACGTCGGCACCGATGTAGCCGGGCGGGTTCGCCGGGCTGACGTCGGTGATCGTGCGGTAGACGAGGTAGGCCTGGCCGCCACGCGCCATCGCCAGGTCCGGGTAGGTCGCGGTCGCCTCGCCGACGTTGAAGTCGACCGGAACCGGGTCTTGGAAGCCGCTGGCCCCGGGATCGAGCGTGGCGGAGAACATCCGGTCGCTGTCGGTGCCGAACTCCTGGACCCAGGTGACGATCAGGCGACCGCCGTCGCCGGCGCCGATTCGCGGCCAGCTCGAGTCGAAGCTCTGCCCGCTGTCGACACGCTGTGTCGCGCGCCAGCGGCCGTCGCGGAACTGGGCGGCGAAGACATGGGCCCGGCCGCCGACGCGTTTCAGGTAGACGATCCCGCCGCTGCCGTCCTCGGCCATCGCGGCGTCGCCGATGTCGGTGATGTCGGCGCTCGGGCCGTCGATCGGCTGGACGTCCGAGACGACGGCAGACACCGGCGCGGCGAGGAGGAGGCTGGCGGCAGCGACAGTCACTACGACCGGGAGGCGCATGCCGTCACCCTCGCGTGTGTGGGCTATCGACTTGTGACTAGCAAGTAAAGGGTTTCGTTACCACTTTTTATCCACAAGGTCACTCGCCGTTCACCCACCTTCGAGGGGTCCACCGGACACTGGCGATATGACTCGCAACCGTTCGCTCGCGGTACTAGCCGCGCTAGCCACCACCGCATCCCTGGCCACCGCCGCCTCTGCCGCGGCCAAGTCGACCGTCACGCTCAGCGGCTCGACGTCGGTCGCGCCGCTCGCCAAGGAGCTGGCGAAGGCCTTCGTCGCTCAGCCCGCCTACAAGGGCAAGGTCAAGTTCGTGATCCTCCAGGGCGGCTCCGACATCGGCATCACCGACGCCTCGCGCGGCCGTGTGACGCTCGGCATGTCGTCGCGCGACCCTAAGCCGGCCGATCCAGGCGGAATCGTCTTCAACAAGATCGCCCGCGATGCGGTCTGCGTAGTCACCAACCCGGCGAATCCGATCCCGACGCTGAGCCAGAAGCAGATCCAGGACATCTTCTCCGGCCGGATCCGCAGCTGGAGCCAGGTCCCGGGCGCGCGGGTCTCCGGTCCGATCGACCTCGTCGTCCGCACCGCAGCCTCCGGTACCCAGGACGCGTTCCAGAACATCTTCATGGGCCAGACGCTGCGCGTTGCGGGCAGCGCCACGACGAAGTCGTCGAACGGCCTCCAGGCGCAGACGATCAAGTCGAACCCGAACGCGATCGGCTACGCGTCGTTCAACTTCACCAAGGGACTGTTCGACGTGCCCTACGCCGGCGTGCGCTGCAACCTGCGTACGGCCAAGTCGGGCCAGTACGGCGGCGCGCGTAACTTCTTCCTCGTCAGTCGCGGTGCGCCGCGGGGTGCCGCCAAGGCGTTCATCCGCTTCGCCCGCAACAGCGCGACTGCCAAGCAGATCGTCGCGACCAACTGGGTTCCGCTGCGCTAGTGCCCGCAGACGGGATCGCAACGCGCCAGCCGGGTCACGGGGGGCCCGGCTCGGCCAAGCTCGGCGTCGAGTGGCTGCGACGCTGGCCGGACAGCCGCGTCGAGCGCTTGCTCGGCGCGGTTGCCTGTCTGGTGCTGGTGCTGATCGCCGGCATGGTGATCTTCGTCTTCGCGAAGGCCTGGCCGTCGTTCGCGCACAACGGCCTGAGCTGGTTCACCTCCGGCGGCGACGTCGATCTCCAGCTCGAGGACATCCTCAACTCGCCGGCCAATCCAGACGAGTACGTCTACAAGCTGAACGCTTGGCCGCTGCTGTGGGGGACCTTTGTCGTGACGGCCGGCGCGGTGGCGATCGGGATCGTCTTCTCGCTGTTCGCGGCGATCTTCATCGTCGAGTTCGCCCCGCCGCGGCTCAACAGGCTGCTCGAGCCGGTCGTGCGGCTGCTTGCCGCGGTGCCGTCAGTGATCTACGGACTGATCGGGATCCTCGTGATCGTGCCGTGGGTCGGCGAGCACCTGATCAGCCTCGAGCGCAAGGAGTCGGTGATCCAGGTCGTCCAGCTCGATGGCGCCTGCATCATGGTCGGGATCGCCGTTCTGACAGTGATGATCACGCCGATCATGATCGCGATCGTGGTCGACGCGCTGCGCGCGGTGCCACGCTCGTGGATGGAGGGCGCGGCGGCGCTCGGGGCCAACCGCTGGCGCGTGATGTGGACGGTTGCGGTGCGGACCGCGCGCCCGGCGGTGATCGCGGCGGCGGTGCTCGCGACCGCGCGGGCGCTCGGCGAGGCGATCATGCTGTCGATGGTCGCCGGCTCGGCGAGCTTCGCGCCGAACCCGATCGACGGCATCACCTTCCTGTTCGAGCCGACGCGGCCGCTGGCATCGGCACTGGTCGAGAACGTCGAGGGCATCTCGGTCGTCCCGTTCGGCCAGACGCTCTACGCCTTCGCGGCGATCCTGCTGATCTCGAGCGTCTTCCTGTCGCTTGCCGGCTATGTCGCCAAGCAGCCGCTGCGCAAGTACGGGGTGCGGCCGTGAGCGGGGGCGCGACGCGCGTTGCGACATCGCCGCGCGACACGCCGTCGAGCTGGCCGCTGCTCGACCGCGCCGGCTATTACGCCGCGTGGGCGGCAGGGCTCGCGCTGATCGCGATCGCCGGCTCGATCCTCGTCTACATGGCGGTCAAGGGTGCCCAGTACTTCGACCTCGGACTGCTTACCGAGAGTCCGACGGCGGACTTGGACCAGTCGAAGGCGGGCGGCTTCAAGGACCCGCTGATCGGCACCGCGCTGCTGACCGTGATGGCGGTCGCGATCGCCGCGCCGCTCGGCGTCGCGATCGCGGTTTGGCTGACCGAGTACGGTCGCCCCGCCGGCCTGGCGCGTGCGGTCGAGTCGGGGATCGAGGTCGTCGCCGGAACGCCGAGCATCGTGCTCGCGATCTTCGGCCTGCTGGTCTTCCAGCAGCAGCTGCTGGCGCCGTTCTCGTTCGAGGCTGAGGGCGAGGCGGTCTTCGGCCGCTCGTTCATCGCGGCGGCCTGCATGATGTCGCTGATCGCGCTGCCGCTCGTCGTCGGCGCGACGCGCGAGGCGCTCAACTCGATCCCCGGGCACGTTCGCGAGGCGTCGTACGCGCTCGGCAAGACGAAGGCGGCGACGATCCGGCGCGTGCTGCTGCCCGCCGTGAGGCCTGGGATCGGCACCGGCACCGCGCTTGGGATGGGCCGTGTCGCGGGCGACACGGCGATCGTCATCGTCCTGCTCGGCGGGACGTTGCAGATCACGCGCGGCAGCGACGATGTCTTCGGCCTCTTTCGCGGCACCGGCAGCACGCTCACCAGCTACGTCTACCTCAACTCGCCGGCCGGCGAGGGACAGGCTCCGGAGAAGGCCTACTTCGCGGCGTTCGTCCTGCTGCTGGTCGTCGTCGCACTGAACTTCGCGGTCACACGGATCGCCCGTGGCAAGAAGGAGGCCGCATGGACCCGCTGAGCCCGCCCGAGGAGCGCGACGAGCGCGACGTGATCCTCGTGCCGCCGCCTCCGGTACGGCGGATCCTCGTCGACCGCGAGCCGCAAGTAGTGGCGCCGCCGCCGAACGGCCAGCGGCCGCAGCCGGGCGGCGGCGTGGCGGTCGGTACCTCGCCCGTGCGGCGACCAGACCCCAGCCTCGGCCCGAAGGTCGAGCGGATGCGCGCCGACGACGTGCGGATCGCCTACGGCGCCAAGGAGGCGGTTCGTGGCGTGACGATCCCTGTCCGCCAGGGCGAGGTGCTAGCGCTGATCGGTCCGTCCGGCTGCGGCAAAACGACGCTGCTTCGCTCGTTCAACCGGCTCGTCGAGATCACCCCGACCGCCAGCCGGACCGGCGTCATCTCGCTCGACGGCGAGGACATCGACACGCTCGAGGTGACCGCGCTGCGACGCCGGGTCAGCATGGTCTTCCAGCAGCCGAACCCGTTCCCGATGAGCATCTTCGACAACGTCGCCTACGCGCTGCGCGAGCAGGGATCGGGCCGGCCCGGCAAGGCGGAGCTGCTGCCCGACGTGCGCGACGCGCTGCAGCGGGCGGGGCTCTGGGAGGAGGTCGGCGACACGCTCGACCACCCGGCGCTGCGGCTCTCCGGCGGACAGCAGCAGCGGCTCTGCATCGCCCGTGCGCTCGCCGCGCGGCCCGAGGTGCTGCTGCTCGACGAGCCGTGCTCGGCGCTCGACCCACGCTCGACGCAGGTGATCGAGGAGCTGATCCTGCGTTTGCGCGACGACATCGCGATCGCGATTGTCACCCACAACATGCAGCAGGCGCTGCGGGTGGCCGACCACGTCGGCTTCATGTACCTCGGCGAGCTCGTCGAGTACGGGGCCGCCGACCAGGTCTTCGGCCAGCCGCGCGAGGTCCGCACGCGCGAGTACGTCGGCGGTACGTTCGGATGAGGCTCATCGCGGTCGCGCTTGGATTGGCTGGGGCTGCCGCGCTGCTCGCCGGCTGCCAGTCGACCCAAAGCAAGAGCGCCAAGCTCGCCAAGGAAGGCGGCGGCGTGTCGAAGGAGCAGGGGCTCGAGATCGACAAGAAGAGCCGCGACGTGAAGGTAACCGCGACGACCCTGGTCAGCGACCCCAACGGCGTGGCCGCCATCGTCCAGCTGAAGAACACGAGTAAGAAGACGCTCGTCAACGTCCCGATCGCGATCGACGTTCGCAAGGGCGGCAAGAGCCTCTTCGCCAACGACGCGCCAGGGCTCGAGCCGTCGCTGGTCAGCATCGCCGCGCTGAAGCCGGGCGAGTCGCTGACCTGGGTCAACGATCAGGTGTTCGCGGCCGGCCCGAAGCTCGACGTCAAGGTCGGCGCGACCGACGAGAAGCCGCCGGCGAAGCTGCCCGAGGTCGACGTCGGCCCGCCGCGCGTCGGCGGCGACCCGACCAGTGGCTTCGCGATCGAGGGCAAGGTGACCAACCGCTCCAAGCTGCTCCAGCGCAAGCTGGTGCTCTACGCGGTCGCGCGCAAGGGGGGCAAGGTAGTGGCGGCCGGGCGCGGGCAGGTCGAACGGCTCAAGCCGGGCAAGTCGGCCGGCTACCAGATCTTTTTCATCGGCAACCCGGAGGGCGCGCAGGTCGAGCTCGCCGCGCCTCCGACGAGCTTCTAGGAGGCGAGATGGCGATCGACGAGATGGATGAGATCGGACTGGGCGCGGCACCGTCGGCCGACCAGCGCCGGGCTGCCGGAGACGGATGTCCGTCGTGCGGCTCCCCGCTGGCGTCCGATCAGCGTTACTGCCTGGAGTGCGGCTACCGCCGCGCGGCTTCGCGCGTCCCATATGCCCAGCTGTTGACCGGGCGCGAAGTCGACGAGGTGCTGCCCGCTACCGAGACGTCGAGCTCGCCTCCGCCGGAGAAGCCGCGCTATAGCCCGCAGCTGCTGGCGGGTGCCACCGGCGGAGCGGCGGCGCTGCTGCTCGGACTCGGGATGCTGGTCGGATTCTTCTTCGGCGGCGGCAACGATCCGGCGCCGGTCGCCCAGCCAGTCGCCCAGAAGGCGCCGATCGTCAACATCACCAACACCGGCGGTGGCGGCGAGGCGGTGCCGGCCGAGTTCACCGAGGACTGGCCGGCCGGCGAGAGCGGCTGGACCGTCCAGCTCGAGACGCTTTCGAAGTCCGACTCCGATGTGGCCGCCGTCGACACAGCGAAGAGCGATGCCGAGTCGAAGGGCGCGTCCGACGTCGGAGCGCTCGACTCCGACGGCTACACGTCGCTGAAGGGCGGCAACTACGTCATCTACTCGGGCGTCTTCACCGGCAAGGGCGCCAAGGGCAAGGCCCAGGCGGCGCTGAAGAAGCTGAAGAAGGATTTCCCCGACGCGAAGGTCGTCGAGGTCGCCTCGGCCGACGCGGCGTTCGGCGTCGAGGGCGAGCTGCCCGAGGAGAAGGTCGAGACCGTCGACGACGGCGCGCTCCAGGACCTCGAGAACTCGACCGGACTCGAGCAGCAGAAGAAGTCGGCACAGCTGCCCGACACGCTCGGAACCGGTGGCGAGGCGCCCGAGGAGGACAACGTCAAGCCGGGTGGCGGCTCCGGCGGGGAGGCGATCGAGTGAGCACCACGGTCTCGCACAGCGAGCTGTCGCGCCGCCACGAGGCGGCGGCCAAGCGGTTCGCCGAGGAGCAGTGGAACCTCGGCGGGCTCGCCTACGAGATGGCGATCCGCGACCACTTCCGGCTCGACGTCCTCCAGCGTGCCGCGGCGAAGGTCCAGGAGGCCGACGCCGAGCTGTCGAACCTCGCCCACCTGCTCGAGCTGGAGCAGTCCGGCGCGGCGGGCGCGTGCTCGACGTGCGGCTCGCTGCACGCCCGCGGCGCCGCCTTCTGCTCGAACTGCGGAGCTCCACTAGTGGAGAGCGTTCGACCCGCATGAGCCGTACCGCTCGCCTCGAGTCCATCCTCGCGGGTGGGGTGCTGGTTGCCGCGCTGGCGGTGGTTGGCACGGTGCCGGTGGAGGCGCAGCAGGCGCCTGTGGGTTCGGGGGTGCGGTACGCCGGGGGAGCCGAACACCCAACTACGCTGGGGAGTCGCTCCGCTGGGTATTCGGCTCCCCCGGCTGCATCGGCCGCGCCGGAGGATGTGCCCGCTGATGATGACGTGGAGTGGGGACCGGTCGTGGAGGAGGATCCGCGGCCGGTTACGACGGTTCCTGTGCCGGTGCCACCCGCTCCACGCGTCGGGCATGAGCAGCCTTCTGGCGGCGACGACCTGGAGCGGCTGCCGGCGCCTACCGCCGAGTCCTCGCCGGATGGTGGCGCGGAGGCACCCGACGGGGGTGGGGCGCTGCGTAATGCGGATGGTTCGCCGACGGCGGCGAATCCTGGGTTTTTCGATGCGTTGCCGGGTCCGTCGGTTGCTCAGGGTGTTCCGAATTTCGTGATCCGGAAGTTCCGCGTTCCGCTGTTCCTGTTGCCGATCTATCAGGCGGCGGGGATCGAGTACGGCATTCGGTGGGAGATCTTGGCGGCGATCAACGAGATCGAGACTGACTATGGCCGCAACCTCAATGTGTCGTCTGCGGGTGCGTTGGGTTGGATGCAGTTCATGCCTTCGTCGTGGGAGGCGTATGGGGTTGATGCGAACAAGGATGGTCGTAAGGACCCTTACAACCCGGTTGATGCGATCTTCGCCGCCGCGCGGTATTTGAAGGCTGCGAACTACGAGAACGATGTGCGTGGCTCGATCTTCGCTTACAACCATGCCGACTGGTACGTCGATTCCGTTCTCCTGCGTGCTCGTTTGATCTCCGGTGTACCCGCAGACCTCGTCGGTTCGCTCACGGGCCTGACGGAGGGTCGTTTCCCCGTCGCCGCCCGTGCCCGCTACGCCGACGACCTCGCTGAGCAGGAGGCCGTCAAGCGCGTGAAGGTCGGCGAGGACGCCGCGAACGTCGTGGAGTCCCAGGACGATCGCCGGTCGATCGAGATCTACGCCCGTGAGGGCACTCCGGTGGTTGCCGTCAACGACGGAGTCGTCAAGCGCATCCGCCGTAGCGACCAAGGCGATGAGATCGCGATCCAGGACGTGTATGGCAATCGCTACACCTACTCCGGTCTCGGAGAGGTCGCTCGCCATGTGCCGGGTATCGATGATCGTAACGGGCCGCAGGTAGTGCACCGGGCCAACCCATCTGACAGTGAGGATCCAACGGAGCTCGTGAGGGAGCGGCTGTTCGCGCACCCGGAGATGCCGGCGACGGGGGAGTCTGAGGGGGCTGTTCGCCTTCGTCGCCTGAAGGTCGGCGCCCAGGTGATCGGCGGAACCATCCTGGGCCGGGTTGGGAAGGTCGATCCGGACAAGGCTGCGCATTTGGAGTTTGCGATTCGACCGGCTGGTAAGGGTGCCCCTAGCATTGATCCGAAGCCGATCCTCGATGGCTGGAAGCTGTTGGAGGCGACAGCGATCTACCGGGCGGCGGGCAAGAACGCTTTGTATGGTCGTGACGCGAAGGGTGGCCTGTCGATCGGCCAGATCCTGCTGCTGCCCAAGCCTTTGTTGGAGAAGCGCGTCCTCTCGGATGAGCGGATCGAGCTCGACGACTCCGGCCGCACCGACATCCAATCCGGCCAGATCGACCGAAGGGTCCTCGCGACCCTCTCCTACCTCGCCGAGTCCGGGCTGCGCCCGACCGTTACGAGCTTGAAGTCCGATCACGGGCTGATGACCGCGTCAGGCAACATCTCCGAGCATTCCTCGGGCAACGCGGTCGACATCGCCCAGATCAACGGCGTACCTGTCTACGGCCACCAAGAGCCCGGCGGCGTCACCGACCAATCCGTCCGCCACCTGATGCGGTTGCAAGGCACGATGGCACCACACCAGATCATCAGCCTGCTCGACTACGGCCAGAACACCTACGCCATGGGCGACC
>CBFGZN010000098.1:0-9086 GCA_965653255.1 uncultured Solirubrobacterales bacterium
GCTTGCCGGACGGCTCGGCAACCGTGTCGACGGTCGCGCTGTCGCCGTCGGCGGCGGTGACAGTTCCGCTGACGACGATCTCCTGCTCCGGCAGCCCCATGCCGCGGAACTGCACCGACAGCCGCTTTAGCGAACGCGGATCGCCTCCGGCGGCCGCTGCATTGGCGCGTGCCACGAGCGCCATCCCATAGAGACCATGGAGGATGTTGCCGGGCAAGCCGACCTGCGTCGCGAACTCCCTGTCGATATGGATCGGGTTGAAGTCCCCCGACGCGCCCGCGTAGCGGATCGTCAGGTAGCGGTCGGGGGTGACCCGCAGCTCGGCCAGCTCGTCGCCCTCGCGCATCACCCTCCTGGTTAGTCGAGACCGACTCGAAGACGTAAAAGCCCTTGCCGTCCTCCTCGAAGATGTCCTTGCACTCAGCGACGGTGCTGATCGTGTCGCCGGAGCAGACCGGCTCGCCCCAGACGAACTCCTGGCCGCCGTGGACCATCAGCGCGAAGTTGATCCCGACCTCGGGGTCGAGGATCGCCGGCCCCATCGCGCCAGCCGAGTAGACGACGGCGAACATCGGCGGGGCTGGAATGTCCCGCAGGCCGGCCGCCTTCGCGGCGGCGCGATCGAAGTAGACCGCGTTGTTCTCGCCAACCGCCTGGGCGAACTCGCGGATCTTCTCCCTGCCGACCTCGTATTCGAAGGGCGAGTAGCGCTTGCCCTTCGCGCTTGCGTCCACTGGCACGCGCGCCAGTCTAATGAGAGCCCGTGGCGGGCGGGCGGCACGGCCGCGGTGTGAAGCGGCCGTGCCCGCCCTTTTGCTGCCCGCCCCGGGCAGCAGAGCCAAATGGAGGGAGGGCTCCGCGCCCAGGCTTTAGGTCTGGTTTCGCTCCGCTATACGCGGGGCGCGATGTCTTGGATCACAAGAAGTGAAGATTTCTCTACGCGGCTTCGCGCAGGCCCTGCGCCTCGGCCAGCGATGACAGCTTGCGCACCGCGTGTTCCTCGATCTGACGCGCCCGCTCGCGGGTCAAGCCGAACATCCGGCCGACGTCGTCGAGCGTCCGCGGCTGCTCACCGAAGAGGCCGTAGCGCAGTTCGACGACGCGCCGCTCGCGGTAGGAGAGGTTCTCCAGCGCCAGCGCCAGACGCGAGCGGTCGAGCGCCTCGGCGGCCGCTTCGAAAGGCGACACGGCGCCCCGATCAGGGATCAGATGACCCAGTTCGGCGGCGTCATCGTCGCCCGTACCTCCGACGGGCTTGTCGAGCGACACCGGCGCGCGCGACGCGCGCATGATCAGCTCGGCCTCCTCGGGGTCGATGTCAAGTCCTGACGCCGTCGCGATCTCCTCGAACGACGGATCGCGATCGCCGACAGCCTCGAGCTTGCGCTGGGCGCCATCCAGCTTCTGCAGCTGCTGATTGATGTGGATCGGGATCCGGATCGTGCGCGACTTGTCGGCCAACGCACGCGAGATCGCCTGACGGATCCACCAGGTCGCGTAGGTCGAGAACTTGAAGCCCTTGCGGTAGTCGAACTTCTCGACCGCGCGGACGAGCCCGATCGACCCCTCCTGGATCAGCTCCATGAAGTCGAGGCCCTGGTTGCGGTACCGCTTTGCGATCGATACCACGAGACGCAGGTTGGCCTCGGTCATGCGGTTCTTCGCCTCGAGGTCGCCGCGCTCGATGCGCTTGGCGAGATCCAGCTCCTCCGCGGCGGTCAGCAGACGCGTCTTCGCGATGCCGTCCAGGAAGAGCTGAAGCGAGTCGACTGTCGGGTTAGGTGCTGTCTCCAGTGCGGCCATGGCGGAGAAACTACGCCTGGCCCCTTAAGCGTTTCTAAGCAGCGCGCAAAGGTTTCCTTAAGTTGTCGCAGCCCTTTTACAGAGCGCGACTCAGTCGTCACCGTCGCCGAGCGTCAGCACCGACAGGAACGCCTCCTGCGGAACCTCGATGCGCCCGACCTGCTTCATCCGCTTCTTGCCCTGCTTCTGCTTCTCGAGCAGCTTCTTCTTACGCGTGATGTCGCCGCCGTAGCACTTGGCGATCACGTCCTTGCGGACAGCCTTGACGGACTCGCGGGCGACGATGTGCGAGCCGATCGCCGCCTGGATCGCGACCTCGAACTGCTGGCGCGGAATCTGCTTGCGCAGCCGCTCGGTGAGACCGCGCCCGGCGTCGTAGGCCTTGTCCTTGTGGACGACCATCGAGAGCGCATCGACCTGGTCGCCGGCGAGCAGGATGTCGAGCTTGACGAGTTCCGACGGTCGCATCCCAGTCAGCTCGTAGTCGAGCGAGGCGTAGCCCTTGGTGCGCGACTTGAGCTGGTCGAAGAAGTCGAGCACGACCTCGGCGAGCGGCAGGTCGTAGTGGAGCTGAACGCGCTGCTCGGAGAGGAAGCTCATACCGACGTGCGTGCCGCGCCGGTCCTGGCACAGCTCCATCACGGCGCCGACCGCATCCTTGGGACAGAGGATCGTCGCCTTCAGATAGGGCTCGCGGACCTCCGCGATCACACCCGGATCGGGCATGTCATTCGGCGAGTGGACGACGACCTCGTCGCCGTTGGTCAGCGTGCAGTCGTACTCGACGTTCGGCGTCGTCGCCAGCAGCTCGAGGTCGTACTCGCGCTCCAGCCGCTCGCGCACGATGTCCATGTGCAGCAGGCCGAGGAAGCCGCAGCGGAAGCCGAAGCCGAGTGCCTGGCTGGTCTCTGGCTCCCAGGAAAGAGCCGCATCGTTGAGCGACAGCTTCTCGAGCGCGTCGCGCAGATCGGCGAAGCGGTCAGTCTCGACGGGGAACAGGCCGCAGAAGACCATCGGCTTGACCTCGCGGTAGCCAGGTAGCGGCTCCTCGGCGGGACGCAGCTTCGTAGTCAGCGTGTCGCCGACGCGCAGCAGCGACACGTCCTTGATGCCGGTGATGATGTAGCCAACCTCGCCGGCCCGCAGCTCGTTCACCGGGGTCATCTGCGGTCCGAAGAAACCGATCTCGTCGATCTCGGCCTGGGTGCCGGTCTGCATCGCAACGATCGCGTCGTTCTTGCGCAGGACGCCGTCGACCACACGGACATACGCGACGACGCCCCGGTACTGGTCGAACTCGGAGTCGAAGATCAGCGCGCGCGCCGGAGCGTCGCCATCGCCCTCAGGCGACGAGACCTTGGCGACGATCGCCTCGAGCACCTCGGTGACCCCCTCCCCCGTCTTGGCCGACATCGAGATCACCCCGTCGGCAGGCTCGCCGAGCAGCTCTGCGATCTCTCCGGCGACGCGCTCGGGCTCGGATCCCGGCAGGTCGATCTTGTTCATCACCGGAATCAGCTCGAGGCCGGCGTCAACCGCCAGGTAGGTGTTGGCGACCGTTTGGGCCTCGACGCCCTGGGAGGCGTCGACGACCAGCAGCGCGCCGTCGCACGCCGCGAGCGATCGCGAGACCTCGTAGGTGAAGTCGACATGGCCGGGCGTGTCGATCAGATGGAGGCGATAGGTCTCGCCATCCCTGGCGGTGTACTCGACCCGCACCGCCTGGGCCTTGATCGTGATCCCGCGCTCGCGCTCGAGCTCCATCGAGTCGAGCAGCTGCGGACGGTGGTCGCGCGCCTCGACGGTCTTGGTCTCCTCAAGGATCCGGTCGACTTGCCGTGGTCGATGTGGGCGATGATCGAGAAGTTGCGGATGTTCGAGGCGGGGGCGCTCACGGCCCTGATTATGCGGGGTGGGACGCAACGTCAGCCGCGCAGCGCCCGCAGCAGCACGTCAACCTGCTCCTGCTTGCGCATGATCATGTGCTCGAGCCGGTGCTCGACCGCCTCTGAAGCGGCCTCGCGACCGGTCGGCTCAATCGCGTCCTGCAGTGCCGTCAGCGTCTCGGTCTCCGAGTCGACGAGCTGTTGCAGCGCGCGCCTCGAGTCGCTGCCGAAAGTCGGCGAAGCGAACTCGTCGGTCGGCTCGCCGCCCAGCGCCGAGATCTTCTCGACCAGGCGCCGAGCGTCATCGATCTCCGCGCGAGCGAACTCGCCGAAGCGTTCGGCGAGCAGCTGGTGCTCGAGGCCGATCATGCTGCCGCCAGTCAGCGTGTACTGCAGCGCTGAACGCCCTTGCAGCCGCAATGCGGCGTTGAGGCGATCGATCTGCTTCTCGACATCCATTCGCTCATCGGCCATGTAGCCGGCCTACCCGGCTCGACAGAGGAACAACCGCTGGCAGAAATCGTCCCTATGTGGGCATTGCAGTCCATACCGCCACACGGCACCATTGATGACATGGAGCACCGGCAGATCGCGATTCTCGGCTTCGACGGCGTCCAGTCGCTCGACCTCACCGGCCCGCTGGAGGTCTTCGACACCGCCGAGCGACTGGCAGCGGGACGCTACCGCCAGCTCGTCGTCAGCAGCGACGGCGAGCCGTTCCGCACCAGCAGCGGGCTCCGGATCGCACCCGACAAGGCGCTCGGAGATCTCAGCGGTCCGATCGACACGCTGATCGTCGCCGGCGGAGGAGGAGCCAGCGTGGCACGGCGTGACAGCGATCTCATCGACGCCATCGCGGCGACGGCGGCGCGCGCACGGCGCATCGCCTCCGTGTGCACCGGCGCCTTCCTGCTCGCCGCGACCGGCCTGCTCGACGGGCGCACGGCGGCGACCCACTGGTCGGCTGTCGACCTCCTGGCCGAGGCCCATCCGAACGTCGACGTCGACCCCGACTCGATCTTCGTCCGCGACGGCAACGTCTGGACCTCTGCCGGCGTGACATCGGGGATCGACCTCGCGCTGGCGCTCGTCGAGGACGACAACGGCCGCGAGACCGCGCTCGAGATCGCGCGCTGGCTCGTCGTGTTCGCGAAGCGACCGGGCGGCCAGGCGCAGTTCTCCGCGCCGCTGGCCGCACAGCTCGCCGAGCGCGCCCCGATCCGGGCGGCGCAGGAGCTCGCACGTGCCCAGCCGGACGCAGACCTGACTGTCGAGGCGCTCGCCGCCCACGCCCACATGAGCGTGCGCGGCTTCGCGCGCGCCTTCCGTCGCGAAGTTGGTGTGACACCGGCCGCATACGTCGAGACGGTGCGCGTCGAGCGCGCCATCGAGCTGCTTCAGACGACTGCCATCGGCAGCGAGCAGATCGCCGCCGCCTGCGGCTTCGGGACGCCGGAGACCTACCGGCGCGCCTTCCGCCGCCGACTGGGCGTCAGCCCCAGCGAGTACCGAGACCGCTTTCGCGGCGCGCTCGAGCGCGCCGCCTGACCAAGGAGACCCGATGCTTGTCGCAATCCCGCTGTTCGATCGCTTCACCGCTCTCGACGCGATCGGCCCCTACCAGGTGCTGTCCGGAATTCCAGGGACGGACGTTCGATTTCTCGGTCCTCAGGCAGGACCGGTGCGAACCGACAATCGGATGCTCACAGTGCTCGCCGAAGGCCGTTGGGAGGATGTGGCACGGCCGGACGTGCTGGTGGTGCCCGGCGGCATCGGCACGCGCGCTCTGCTCGACGACGAGCGCCTGCTCGCCTGGGTCCGCGAGGCGCACGAGCACTCGACCTACACCACGTCGGTCTGCACGGGCGCGCTCGTGCTCGCGAAGGCCGGGATCCTCGACGACGTCGACGCGACGACGCACTGGACGGAGCGCGAGCTGCTCGGAGAGCTGGGCGCCTGCCCGGTGCCCGACCGCGTCGTCGAGCGCGGCAAGGTCGTGACGGCGGCCGGCGTATCGGCCGGGATCGACATGGCGCTGCGGCTGACCGAGCTGCTCACCCACACCGACGTCGCCAAGGCCGTGCAGCTCGGGATCGAGTACGACCCCCAGCCCCCGTTCGACTCCGGCGCGCCCGAGAAGGCGTCCGCCGAGACCGTCGAGCTGGTGCGCACCGTCATGGGCGCGCAGGAGGCCGAGGCGCTCGCGGAGATCGACGCCGCGGGTGCGGCGCGCTAGCCGCGGCGCGAACGCAGTAGCCGCAGTACCTGGTGGGCCTCCGGCACGCGGAGCGCCCACACCGCCACCGCATACGCGAGCACTCCAGCCGCTACGCCCGCGCCGACTGCGATGATCTGAGCGATCAGCGAGCGACCGAACAGCTCGTCGAGGCCGTACCAGACGCCGTAGGCGAACGCCGCAAGGATGGCCGCCGCCGCAAGCATCCGCACGATCGTGCCGATCAGCTTGCGGCCCTCGATCCCACCGAGCTCTCCACGCAGGATCAAGCCCTGGGCGATTGTCATCACGAGCGTCCCAGCGACCGTGCCGAGCACGATGCCGGCGATCCCGAACGGCTCGTAGAGCGCAAACGCGACGGCGGCGTTGACGACCATGTTGACCACCGCCAGCGCGGTCGTCGCCCACGGCTGCTGGAGACCGAAGAAGGTGCGCGAGAAGAGCAGGCTGACGCCCTGGAACGGCAGCGAGATCGACCACCAGACGAGAGCCGTCGTCACGAGATCGGTGGCCTCGGGTCCAAACTCGCCGCGCTGGTAGAGCAGCCGCACGATCGGCTCGGCGAGCACCGCCATCAGCACCGCGCTCGGGATCAGCAGCAGGCAGATCTGGCGTACGCCGTTGCTCATCGTCGCGCGCAGGTCGTCGTTGGCGCCGCGCGCGGCGAGCTTCGACAGCGTCGGGAACAGCACCGTCGCGATCGAGATCGAGAACAGCCCCTGCGGGAGCTGGTAGATCCGGAACGCCTTGTCGATCGCCGCCGGCGCCTCGTCGGAGACCAACGTTCCGAACAGCGAGTTGATCAGCAGGCTGAGATTGATCATCCCGAGCGCAAGCGTCACCGGCAACATCAGCCACAGCACACGCTTGACGTGCTCGTTGCGCCAGTCGAGCGTGATCGTGAAGTGGCCGCCACGGCCGCGCAGCCACGGGATCGGCAGCAGGAACTGAACGATCGTGCCGACGAGAACGCCGATCGCGTAGGCGTAGACGCGGTCCTGGCCCTCGAACAGCGGCGTCAGCATGACCAGCGCCGCGATGATCACGAGGTTCCAGGCGACCGGCGCCAGCGCCGGCACGCTGAAGTGCTCGAAGCTGTTCAGCATCCCGACGATCACGCCCGACAGCGCGAGCAGCAGGACGATCGGGAACATCAGCTGCGACAGGCCGACGGTCAGGTCGCGCAACGGCTGGTCGTCGAAGCCCGGCGCGAAGATCGACATGATCGGCTCGGCGAAGACGATGAACAGCGCCGTCGTCAGGCCGAGCACCAGGAAGATCAGGAAGAACAGGCTCGACGCGACGTGGAACGCCTCGCGCTTCTTGCCCTTCTCGAGCAGCTCCGTGAAGACCGGGACGAACGCTCCCTGGAGAGCCGAGTCGGCGAACAGTGCGCGAACGAGGTTCGGCACCTGGAAGGCGATCGTGAACGCCGACATCGCCGCGGTGACGCCGAAGTACTTCGCCGCGACGATCTCGCGAACCAGTCCGAGGATGCGCGAAAGCCCAGTCGCAGCCGAGAAAAAGGCGGTGCTGCGGGCCAGCCTGCCGCCGCGCTGGCTGCCGTCCTCCTCCCGCGGTGCGGGAGCCGCGGTCGTCGAATCGGCCATCAGCGCTACACTACGCCGCCGCCGCGCCGTTCCCTGGCGTGACGACCAACACCATGGCCAACATCGCATCCCAGAAGAAGCGGATTTTGCGCACCGAGCGTGAGCGCGACGAGAACCGTCGCTACACCTCGGCGATCAAGACCTACTTCCGTCGCCTCGAGGCTGCCGTCGAGTCCGGCAAGGCCGAGGACGTCGAGAGCGAGTTCCGCGCCCTGGTCTCACGGATCGACCGTGCCGTGCGCAGCGGAGCGCTGCACAAGAACACCGCGGCGCGCAAGAAGGCCCGCGCGGCACGGTTACGCGCCAGCGTCTCCTCCTAGCTAGGAGCGCCCCTCCAGCGCCGCCAGGCGCTCCTTGACCTCGCGCAGCTCGGCGAGGATCTGCCTGTTCGTCTCCACGATCTCGGTCTGCTCCTTCTCCTCCTCCGCGATGTCCGGCGCGAGGAAACGCTGCGCAATCGAACCGGTCAGCACGGCAACGAAGCCGATGCCGACGAAGATCACGATGACCGCGAGGATCTTCGTCGACGTGTTCGTCGGCTGCGGGTTGCCGTAGCCGACGGTGGTCATCGTCGTGACTGCCCAGTAGATCCCATTCGCGGTCGTTTGGCCCTTCTCGAGCTCGGCGAAGGCAGCGCCGCCCACGACTGCTGTCAATGCCACGAGCAGCGCGGCCGACTTTACGCCCGCGGCGGTGAACAACCGCTGTGCCAGCGGCGCGAGGCGGAACAGCCAGAGCAGCCGCAACAGTTTCAACAGCCGCACCGACTTGAAGGCTCCAATGAACGGCGGTGTGAGCACGACGATCGAGACCTCGAGGAAATGCGCGCGCAGCCAGGCGCGGCGGTCGGGAACGATCGACAGCATGACTACCGCCTCGGCCGCGAACGCTCCCCATGACAGCCAGTCGAGTACGTCGCCGATCAGGTTGACGGTCGCGCCCCGATCCTGGTCCTGGATGATCAGCACCGGGATCACCAGCAGCGCCGCCACGGTCACGATCGGCTCGAAGCGCCGGGCCATCCTCTCGCTGCGCGCGTCCATCCGCTAGAGGTTCGACATCGAGCCCAGGCGTCCTAGTGGTCGGTCTATAGTCGCTCGCAGTGGAGACTCGGCTACTGATCGCGGGCGAGCAGGTCGCGGGCGATGGCGAGCGGCTCGCCGTCGAGAACCCGGCGACCGAGGAGACCGTCGCCGATGTCGGGACCGCGTCGGCAGAGCAGGTGGACGCGGCGATCGCTGCCGCGCGCGACGCGTTCGCCGGCTGGGCCGCTACGCCAGCGGCCGAGCGTGCCGAGCTGCTGCATGAGGTCGCGACCCGGCTGCGCGCACGCACCGACGAGCTGGCGCACGCGATGACGGTCGAGGGCGGCAAGCCCCTGATCGAGAACTCTGATGAGGTCGGTTGGACCGCCGCCGCGTTTGACTACTACGCCGAGATGGGCCGCAACTTCGCCGGCCGGGTGATCCCTCCGATTGAGTCGAGCCAGCTCGCGCTCGTGCTCAAGGAGCCGCTCGGCGTCGTCGGGGCGATCGTGCCGTGGAACTACCC
>CBFGZN010000099.1:0-8975 GCA_965653255.1 uncultured Solirubrobacterales bacterium
CGGTCAGATCGCCGCGAGCATCGTGACCGCCCACCTGGAGGCCGGGACGTCGTTCCCGGTCGAGTCCGGCTACACCGCCGCCTTCCTGATGTCCGCTGTCGGGCTGCTGCTGGCCTTCGCCGCCGCGCTGGCGATCCCGCGCGAGCGGCGCGTGCCGCTGCCGGTTCCGGCCTGAGCGGCCCTGGAAATAGAACCGCCCGCGAATCGCGGGCGGTTCAACGACCCAGTCAGGACGGGCAGGGGTACATGTCTTGATTGGGTCTGGCAGCCCGGACGGCGGGAGGCGCCGATACATGCGGCTACGCCCGGGCCTATGTACCGGGCTTGGACGGTGGTGCCAGCGGTCTTGCCGCATGGCTCCTCCTACCCGGCTAGGCGCACTATACGCCTGAGCGGATAATGCGCAAGTACAAAATCGTCTCCGACTTTTTACCCAACTGGTAAGACCAGTCTAGAACCATTAATGGCTCTAGAACGCGGGTTTGCGGGTGGTCTATGCCTATTGGATTAGGGTAGCGCGCGCGGCACCGTCGAGGATGTCTGACTCGCTTACCTCGACATTCCGCACTCCAAAGAGGCGTAAGGCCTCGACGAGGATCACGACGCCCGCGACGATCGTCGGCGCGCGGTCGGAATGAAGGCCTGTGACGTTGCGCCGGCGCTCGAGCGGCATCACGGCCAGCTGGGCCAGGATTCGCTCGGCCGCGGCCAGCTCGAGGTCGTAGCCGTCGACCTTGTCGGGGTCGTAGGGATCGAGTTTCTGGTCGATCGCGGCAAGCGACGTGGGGGTGCCGGCGACGGCGATTACCTTGTCGACGCGCTCGCGGATCTCGGCTGGAACCGCCTCGGCGACGATCCGGCTGGCCTCGTCGGCGAGCGCCTCGAGCTCGTCGTGGTGGGGTGAGTCGTGGGCGAGGTGGCGCTCGGTCTGGCGGACCGAGCCGAGCCGGGTCGACACGTGGAAGGTGGGGGCAGCGCCGGGGCGGCCGCTGACGAACTCGGTGCTGCCGCCGCCGATGTCGATGACGAGCGTGTCGCCGTCGGGCGCGCGGCCCGCGGTTGCGCCGAGGAAGGTCAGGCGCGCCTCCTCGTCGCCGTCGATGACGCGGACGTCGAAGCCGATCTCGTCACGGACGCGGTCGGCTAGCTCCTGTCCGTTCTCGCTCTCGCGTACGGCGCTGGTGGCTACTGCGATCCGTCGCTCGGCTCCGGCGGCGTCGGCGATCTCCCGGTATTCGGCGAGCGCGGCGAGTACGCGGTCGATCGCGGCGGGGGCGAGGTGGCCATTGCCGTCGACGCCTTCGCCGAGCCGCGTGACGGTGGTGTGGCGTTCGAGCTGGGTGAGCGCTCCGTCTGGCGTGACGTCGGCGACGAGCAGGCGAGTCGAGTTGGTGCCGAGGTCGGCGACGGCGATCCGCATCGGCTGAACGCTAGTGCGGCTCGGGCGGGCGGGCCACTGTGGCCCGCCCGCGGTTTGCCGTCTTGCGCCTACTGCTCAGGCGACTCGCAGAGCTTCTGCGGGTCGCTCTTGCACAGCTTGTAGTTGTTGCCCGGCTCCATCAGGTGGCGGGCGGTGATGACGGTCGGGATGTCGGCCCCGTTCTCTGCCGTCACGACATACAGCGCGCCGTTCTCCCAGTCGCCGAGCCCACCGAGCGCGGCGTTCGCCCCGGTCTGGGCGCCCTCCTTCTCGCCGTCGGCGATGCCGACCTTCTTGCCCTGCTCGAAGCCGACCTTCTTGCCCTCACGCAGGCCCTCGATGTCGCCACGCCGCTGACCGCGGGTCGCGCCGACGACCCGACCGGCGTTGTAGATCTTGCGGTAGGCGGGCTGTCCGGCCTCGTACTTGGCGGCCTCCTCGGCCTTGCCCTGCGCGATGCCGTCCTCCTTGCCGGAGTCCGTGCCCTTGCTGTGCCCGATCGCATAGCCGCCGCCCGCGCCGATCACCAGCGCGATCAGCCCGGTCGCGACCAGGGCCCCCGCACCGAACCCGGAGCTGCTGCCACCCGGCTCGGATCCTGCGCCAACACCATCGCTCACGTCGACTCCTCTCGGTTTCCAGCTACCAGACGCCCTATTTCGGGTCCGCCACAGCACTCCTTTAGCCAACGCCCACCCACCTGGCCTCCCATTCCCGCTCTGAAAGCCAACTTGCGGCGCATTGACGCCCATCCCAAGCTTGCTAGCCTCTACAGAGCGACGCGGGGTGGAGCAGCCAGGTAGCTCGTCGGGCTCATAACCCGAAGGTCGCGGGTTCGAATCCCGCCCCCGCTATGGCCTTTGGGTGACCTTGAGATCGCCAAAGGTTCTTGGCGCTCAGAAGTAGATTTGGGCTTGCGTGAGCGGAGCGGGTTGCGGAAGATCCGCACTCCTCGTCGCCGACGAGTTGCGTGTGGTCGCCTCGCGAACCCGAAGGTCCAAATCAGTCCGCGCGGTGAGCGAGACTCTGTCCCATGCCGGATGAGTTGTTGATCGGGCTCGCTGGTGGTGCCATCGGCGCCGTGGTCACGGCCGTCTTCACTCAGGCCGGGCGGGCGTGGATCGCGTGGGGCGAGGTGATTTTGCACGACGAGGAGGCAGACGACCGCAACCGTCGGCTACGCACTTGGGTCGATGATCGAACCCGTGCTCTCGTCCGAGCGATGAAGGGGCACACGACCCGCCTGGCGTCGGAGGGCCCGCTCTACAGCGGGGCACACGGACTGGCCGTGGCGGAGGCCAAGGCGCAGGCGCTACACGAGTATCGAGACGAGGCCGACCGGTCGAGCATCGACCTAGCTCGGATACGAGCGAAGGAGGGAGGCTGGCACTCGTTCTGGCGCAAGCTGCGCAGGCGCCCGGCGCCCACACTGACCGCTGCCCGCGAGGTCGAGCCCTTCTTGCAACGGTGGCGTGAGCCAGTCAGCCGCCACGGAGACGAGTCGAACCCAATCGTGCCAATTGATCGAACTCGCCGGACGTTCGAGGACGCACTCGGCGAGCTTCCCAACCTAGAGCTGACCTAGACGGCCGGCAGGCGTACGAGGTAGGGCAACTCCATCCCGCCTGGGAAGTACATCTCAAGCACCCCGCGCCGCTTGGCCTCCTGAAACGCCCAGTACAGGTCGATGCTCGGTCGGTCGATCTCCCGCGCAACGTCCTCGCCTTCGATGTCGCCGGTCCGGCTCGCGTTGATGAGCCTGAGCGACATCTCGATCACTTGCGCGGTGAGATCAGCGTCGGGCATGGCGGCCACGATACAAACCGTCGGTGTCGGTCTCGCTACTCGGCGCTATCGGGTGGCTGTCGCTGCACCTCTAGGAGCGCGAGAAATGCCGCAGCGTGAAGCAACAGGGCAGCGTCGGTTCGCTCGATTCTGGCGCGGACTCCATGTGCAATCACGTTTCGCAGGTTGAGCCCCAGGGGGTCGCTCAGCAAGTGGTACAGGTAGGCATGCCAGCCCAGCGACGCGAATCGACCGCGTAGCGCATGAAGGAGGGTTCCAAGCGGCCGTACGCCGCCCGGCTCGCCGCCATACGGCTCTTTGATGATTGGAAGCCCGACCTCCCGCGCGAGGTTGCGTATTGCTGCCTCCAAACGCGGAACGATCAGGTGGGCGCTCTCATCTGGTCTGTCGTCCCACCACAGCTCGTACGCACGGGCGATTCGCTCGGCGGCGCTCGCGTCGATCAGGTCTGTGGTGAAGTGCGCTGTGAGGTCTTCGCGCGAAGGCCTGCCATAGCGGTTGGCGAACCGCTCAAGAACGGACACAGCGGATAAGGACCAGAACTGGCTAGCCATCCAACGCGATTGTGCGATGGCCGCAAGCTTGTGGCTCTCGTCATCTACGGCGTGGAATACCGGGATGCCGAAGTCGGGGTCGAGCACGACCCTACTGACGTGGTATTGGAACGGGTGATCGCTCATCTGCTGCTCGACTTGGCGCTCGACTTCGTCAGGCTCGCCGCCAGGGGGACCATGCCCGCCGAAGGCACGGAGGCTTCGCTCCCACGAATCGAATTGCACAAATGCGTTGTGGAAACGCTCGATCTTGTCCCGCTCGATGGTCACGTCGGCAGAGACGGTCTTGAGGTCGAGTTCGTCCTCGGTGATCCCTTGAAGGTCCACTCGCAGCTCGCGCGCGAGTTCAGCTAGACCGTGAGTGCGCGCAACGTCAAGAGCCTTCTCCAGGAACGCTGCACGCAGGATGCCCTCGGCCTTGTGAGCTGCTTCTCGCCAAAGCTCTGCCTGGCGCCGCCGGAGGACGGTTCGTTCAGCTTCAGAGGCACAAAGGATCACCTGCAGGTCGATCGCCGACTCGAGGTGATGCGGGTCCGCGCCATATGCGGCCTCGGCCCTTGCCACCAAGGCGCTAAGACCGTCTGGGCGTAGCGTAGGGCGGAGGTCGACGAGCACCCGTAGGAGATTGAAGGTGATTCCAGGGCGATCGTCGTGGTGGTCAAGCTCATGGAGGATGACCTCTCGCGACCGCTCGGCTACAGCTCGAGTGAGCGTGTCGTCGGCAAGTTCGAGTGCGAGCTCGCTGGCTCGTACAAGTCCGTCCGTTGTCTCCATCGGACCCCAACCATCGAGGCGGGAGAGCGCGATCAGGGCCTCGCACGCGGCGCGTGCCTTGAGATGGGGGTCCGGCTTCGCCTTCCGCGACCAGAGTAGATCGCCAACGCGAGACTGCAGCCGCGGATCGGAAATTTCATCGAAGGCGTCTGCCCAAACGGCCACGTCGGACTCAGTCACATCGGCCAGACGGGGCGGCATCCGGCCCTCGGCAAACTCGAACATCGCGCCGAAGGGCGAGCCCTCTCTTGCTCGGCGCTCGGGATCGGATGGCGAGATTAGGTCGTAGCCGAACGCCCAGACGAGCGCCCGGTGCCGCCCCTCCTCGCCCACGGGGACCTCGGCCCGAAAGCGGCTATGAAGGTCATACCAGGACGATGCTTCTACGAGAGCGCGGTCGAGGCGCCCCCGGATATCAGTGTCGAGAGCCACGCTTACTCATCACCACCCGACGCGCTTGGGGGAGGCGGACCCTCTAAGTTGAGACCACCGACGGATTCGCCGGCGGCGCGGAGCAAGGGCCTCAACTCCTCGCACCTAGTTACTACGGTCGTAACTGACTCCGCGATGCTGTCGTGAAACGACAGGATCGTCTCGATCTGATCGGGCTCATTGGACGACCCGGGGATTTTCCACCGTTGATACTCGTCGGTTAGGGCGTTCGTGTACTGGCATTGCGTCTGCAAGAGCGCGATGGTGGGTACTGCGCTCCCCTGTTTCAGAAGGGAGGCCGGAATGGATGCCTTGATGAGGTCGTAGGTGGAGGTCGGAAAGCGCAGTAATGGCTTCAATCTCCAGCGTGCCTCCGCCGCCACCATTTCGCGCTCCCTATTGAGGTCGCGGATCACACTGCCAGCGATGCCACCGATCATGGCCACCTCTCGCAGCAGCACTGAGAGCACCGCCTGATCGCCCGCTCGTTGCTCCCGGCGGTCTAGGTGTGCCTGCCAGCCCTGGCTGGCAACCAGCCCAAAGAGCGCGACCGCGAGTGCGACCACTGCTCCTTGGAGAACGGGATCGCTGAACGCGGCCTCCAGGAGGACCGTGGCGCTGAGGTTTGGACAAGGCATCGGAGTCACGCGACCCTAGTTCACTTGAAGAGGTACGCGCGACAGGCGGCGTTCGCGACCGCAGCGAAGGTCAGGCGGTGTGTCCGCGAGTGCTGCGAGCCTGCCGGAACCATGCGCAATCAAGAATGGGAGCTTGAGACAGTTAGGGCGACGCTCGAGTGCGCACGCGCAGATGTGGATGCTGAGGACGACCGCATGAAGGTGCTCGACGGAAAACTCAGCACGCTAGCTACCTTCTCGGGCTTGAGTGTGTCCATTAGCGCCTCGCTGGGCGCCAGCGTTCTCGTAACCGGACGCCTCTGCGCGGAGTTCACGATTGCGCTAGGGGTCATCCTGACGTTCGCGGTCGTGATGCTCCTGCTGACAACGCTGACAGCGTTTCGAGGTCTCAGGCCAAAGGAGTACAGGGGGATCACTCTCGAGGCCGCTGAGAAGCGGGTGACGCCACGGAGACTTCGCCAATCTCCCCAGGAGGCTCTTGCCGTCCTCGCAGCGACCTACTACACGGATGTCCTTCCAGCGGCACGCGCCGCCAATGGCGTCAAGCTCGACAAGGTCGGTGAGGCATTCGGGTACGCTCGGTGGGGACTTATCGGATTGGTAGCTGCTGTTGTCCTGACCGCCATTGGGGCGGTAGTCTGAAAGGAAGCAAGGGAGCGTGATGAGCGAATCTAACGATCGACCAGATCCGTCCGACGCTGAGCGTCCTACTTCAGACGATGCGCCCGACGACCTTGATCGTCCTGTTCAGGGTGACGCGACGGAGTACATCGAGAAGGGTTTGAAGGAAGAGGACAAAGAACGTCGATGACCGAGCAGAGCAATCACCGCCGGGGCCGCCGGACGAGTCGGATGAGCCCAACTTGGATCAGTCCGTACGCGGAGACGCGACGGAAGCGATCGGCAAGGCGCTGACAGAACGAGGGAGTGGGTCGGGATGACTAGGTCGGAGGATGACACCCCCGTTCAAGGAGACGAGACCGAGCCCCTTGAGGAGGGCGACAAGCAGGATGCGGCTGATGTGCCTGTGAAGGGTGACACTACCGAGGCCTTGCCGCTCAGCGATGAGAGGAACAGTTCCGGCCTTTTCCTGTCTGACGACTAGGACGCCGCGCCCGGCGACATCATCCGGTCGAGTAAGCGAAGGCCGCGGCGTCTCGTTGGTTGCGAAACCCATGATTGCACGGCGTCGTGCCGCCGCTAAGGCTCTGCAGGCGCGCCGAGTCCATCTGCGCTAGAAAGCGACGAGCTCGCGTTCGGGCCTGCTAGGGGTTCCGAAGTCGAAGCCGAACACGGCTTGACCGTCGAGCGCCTGGGCGAGCCGTCGGATGGTCTCCGTGCTGGTGCGATGGTGGCCGCTCTCGATGCGGGAGATGACCGACGGGGTGGTGCCCATCCGCTTCGCGAGGTCGCGTTGGGATAGGCCAAGCTTGGCGCGGCGCATGATGACTACGCGAGCGAGCTGCTCGAAGGGCTCGAGGCGCTTCGCTGCCTCGCGATAGCTGGCACTCTTTGAGCGCTTGCGCTCGACGTCGTCAGCGACGCTTGTACCGATGGGGCTGTTCTTGGCCATGTCGCGCCTGCTCTCTCTCAGCTCGCGATCAACATGTTAGCGATATTGCGAACGCACGATCAGCTGTCTATGGCGCGTCATGCCCCGCTGCGCGAGGAGGGCGACGTGGGTTGGCGCCCATTCGCGCTTTGAAATCGGCCCAGCGTTCACGGGCGATCTCGATCTCGCGGTTTGGGATCTTGGCTGATCGTTTTGCGAAGACGTGGAGGAGCACGATCAGTTGGCCGGAGCGCCGGTAGAGAACGCGGTAGTGGCTCCGGCCGTAGTGACAGCGCAACTCGCGCAGCTCGCCCTCGACCTGCGAGCTGTGGGGAAACGGTAGATGGGGAATCTTGTCGCTCAGCAGGTTTAGGCGGTCGACCTGGTTGTCGATCGCGACCTGCGTCTCAACGGCGAGCTCGTCGATGAAGTCTCGGACGGGCTCCTGGCCGTCGGCGGCGCGGTAGTAGACGGCTTGCAGCGCTCCCATCGAGGCGAGCATATAGGCTATGGCGACCAGCAGATGGCGTCGCGGCGGCGAATGGCTAGCGGATCTCCGCGGCCCACTCGATCGGAACAAGCGGGTCGCCCATAAGAGCGAATCGTTCCCCCGCTATCCGCCGGAAAGCCGCTTGTCAAGCGGCTTTCGACGTTCTTCAAGACCGACCAGGTGTGCGCGCCGAGGTTGCCCAGGGCCACGGGGGCCTCAGCGCTTCTTGCGCTTCTTCTTGTACGTGAAGGTGCGGGTCGTGCTCACGGTCTCGCCCACCTTCGGCTTGAACGTGAGCCGCACGCGGACCTTGACCTTGCCCTTGCGGCGCAGGATCGAGTTGCCGGGCTTGTTCAGATAGAGCTTGACGCGGACCCTGCCCGGCTTGGTGAACCGGCGCTTCACGCTCCGGATGCCCGGCCTGGCCCGCTTGCGCTTCGCGGCCGCTGCGGCCGCCGCGGCACCGGGCTTCGGCGTGGCGGCGGTCAGGTCGCCGGGCTCGGGGATCTCGACCTCGACGTAACAGAACCCGCCCACGGGGGCGTCGCACCCGGGTCCCCGGGGGATCCGCGTCCAGTGCCCCGACTTCTTCGTCTTCGGCTTGTTCGCCGTGGGCGTCGAGGGCAGCGTCGGGCGCACGGGGACTTCCGAGATCGGCGCGCCCCCTTCCTTGAACTTCTGGACGCGGCTGTTGCCCCGGTCGAGTACGAAGATCGTCCCGGAGGAATCGACCGCGATGTCCCACGGATTGCTCAGCTGGCCATTGCCCGCCCCCTCGCTGCCGAACCTGGCGATGAAGTTCCCGGTCGCGCTGAACTTCTGGATCCGGTGGTTCTCGTTGTCGGCCACGTAGACGTTGCCGGCGGAATCGGTCGCGACACCTCTGGGGCTGTCGAACTGACTGTCGCCGGAGCCCGGGGTTCCCCACTTGCCCAGGTACGTGCCGCTGGCGTTGAACCGCTGGATCCTGTTGTTGCTCGAGTCGACGACGTACACGGTGCCGTCCGAACCGACCGTCACGTCGTAGGGCTGCTGGAACTGGCCGTCGCCGCTGCCGAAGGTCCCGAACGCCGAGCCGATCGAGGTGCCGGTGGTGCTGAATCGCTGGATCGACGAGTTGAAGGTGTCGACCACGTAGACGGTCCCGTCCGGCGCCATCGCCGCCGCCCCGGGATTGGTGTAGCCCGTGAGGGGCCACGCGCTGGCCCACGTGTAGGTGGTGAACGGAGTTCCCGAGGTGAACCGCTCGACCTGGTCGTTGAAGAAGTCCACCACGAGGATCTCGGAAGGCGAGGCAGCGGCCACGCCG
>CBFGZN010000100.1:0-8958 GCA_965653255.1 uncultured Solirubrobacterales bacterium
CGAAGCGCTGGAAAGACCAGCGGCGCTCGAGCCGGAACAGCTCCTGGACGTCCTTGGCCCAGTACGCGTCGATCCAGTCCTGGAAGTCACGCTCGGGCAAGTTGGTCGCCAGAAAGTGCGGCGGGAGACCCCCGTGGAGAAAGCGATGGGGAAGATCCTCGTTGCCAAAGGCCGCCAGATCGGAGGCGATCATCGGCGTCAGCCAGACCGTCTCCCTGCGACCGGTCAGGGTGTCGCGGAACTTGGCGCTCGCGTCGAGGGTCGACGAGCCTGTCGCGATCACGCGCGTCTCAGGAAAGTGGTCGGCCGCGATCTTCAACAGCTCCGACGGATTGGCGAGCCGATGGACCTCGTCGAGGACGATGCGCCGTCCGCGCGTCGCGCGCAGGAAGGCCTCCGGATCCTCCAAGGCACGCCGTGTCCGAGGCAGCTCGCAGTCGAGGTACTCGATGTCTTCGAGACCCTGGCAGAGCACGGTCTTGCCGGCGCGGCGGACGCCGGCGAGCCAGAGGACCGAGCGTCGCCGCCAGGCTGCTTCGATCGTCTCGATCCAGAATGTACGTTCTACCATACGCAATCAGATTAGCGTTTGATAGATCTATACGCAATTTCAATGCCGTTTAGTTTCTATATAACACCACGTCTACTGTTGTAAACCGCCTCTCGGCGTGGCATCCTAAGAGGCGCGATGTGGGACCAGGCAGCCACCAAGCTCCCCGCCGGCCCGCACGGGCTCGACCCCGCTCTCGTAACGCGCGTCCAGCGCGAGCGGGTGCTCGAGGCACTGGCCGCCGTGGTCGCCGAGCTCGGCTATCAGGAGGCCACCGTCCGCAAGATCCTCGACCGCGCGCGGATCTCTCGGATCACCTTCTACGAGCTGTTCGACAACAAGGAGCAGTGCTTCCTCGCCGCCTACGACGACGCGCTGCGCCAGATCTTCGCGCGCGTCGAGCGGGCCTGCGACGCCGAGGCGCTGGCGCCCCCGCCGCAACGCCTCGACGCGGCGCTCGACGCGCTGCTCGGCTTCCTCGCCGAGGAGCCCGACATCGCCCGCCTCTGCGTCGTCGAGGTGCTCGCCGCCGGTCCCGCCGGGCGTGAGCGGCGCGCCGCCACGATGGACCGCTTCGCGGCGATGATGGAGTCCTTCCTCGCCGAGGCCCGCCCCGACCGCGACCTCGGACCGATCGCCGCCCGCGCGCTCGTCGGCGGCGCCGAGGAGGTCATCTTCGGCGCCCTCGAGCGCGGCGACGACCTCCCCTCCCTCGCCACCGAGATCGCCGACACCCAGCTCAAGCTGATCGCCTGACGAGTTCCTCTCGCAGGTAACTGCAGCATATAGTCTGTCCTATCACAATGGGCTACGGTCTCCAGTGAAAACCTCGGAACGATCCCTACCCGCCCTGCGGGGCGAGGCAAATCGCCGGGGTTCCACCTTCCCTGAAGACGTCATCGATGAGTGGGGCAACCTCTCGAAGATGACCCGTGAGGCGACAGCCTCAACGCTGCGCCATCTTGACGAGGAGGAGGCCGCGGCGGGCATCCCGCCCTGGACGCGCGAGGACCTGCTGTGAGACGTGGCGAGATCTGGCTTTACGAGCCACCCCACAGCAAGCGTCGACCGGTGGCCGCCTGTGCTCGTTTGCGGAGCTCAGCGTCGGCTACGACAGCCGCTCGAGCGATCGACGGGTAGTCGGTCAGAAGCTCACACCACGTTCTCTCGCGGTCTAGAAGGACTCGACCATCCTCGATCACGTCGGCGAGGAATATCGGCGCCTTACGGATGCTGTCCAGAGCGACGATCTGTACCGGCAGTCCCAGCTCCACCTCCAGGATCCGTTCGAGCTCCATCCTGCGCCAAACCGAATCCCCTCCGATCACCATGAGGAGGTCGACATCCGAATCCGGACGCTCGTCGCCGCGCGCCCGTGACCCATAGAGCACGGCAAGTTGCACATCGAATTCCAATGCCAGGCGATCCCTCAGCGCCACGAGATCTACAGACGGCATAAATACCATCCTATCCCCTGGCGGGCTGGCCCAGAACGACGAACGCCCCGGCCGGACCGAGGCGTTCGTGAGAGCTTCCTCTCGCAGGTGTAGACGAGGCTAGCGCCTCAGCCCGTGCCGTCGGCCAGCTCGACGCGCTCGATGATGACCGGCTCGTCGGGCATGTCGCCCGGGCCGGTGGGGACGCCCTCGATGGCGTCGACGAACTCCATGCCGGTGACGACCTCGCCGAAGACGGTGTGCTTGCCGTCGAGCCAGGCGGCCTCCTGGGTGGTGACGATGAAGAACTGGCTGCCGTTGGTGTTCGGGCCGGCGTTCGCCATCGCGAGCGCACCGCGGACGACCTTGTGGTCGTTGAACTCGTCCTCGAACGTGTAGCCGGGACCACCGGTGCCGGTGCCCTCGGGGCAGCCGCCCTGGATCATGAAGTCCTTGATCACGCGGTGGAACGAGAGGCCGTCGTAGAAGCCGTCGTCCGACAGCTTGCGGAAGTTCTCGACCGTCTTCGGCGCGTCGTCGTCGAAGAACTCGATCTCGATCGGACCGTGCGTCGTGTGCAGGGTCGCCTTGCTCATCGCTTCGCCACCTCCAGCCGGAGCGCCACGCCCCGGACCTCGTTGCCGTTGACCTTCTCGACCACCTCGCTCGCGCGATCGGCGGGAACCTCGACGAAGCTGAAGCGCTCGAGCACGCGCACGTTGCGCACGTCCTCGCCGTCGAGGTGACAGTTGTCGACGATCGCCCCGATCAGATCGGCGGGCTCGAAGCCCTGCGCGCGACCGGCGCCGATCAGCAGCTTCGCCACGCTCCCGTCGCGCGGGCGCGGCTTGGTGTGGCGCGGGCGGCGCGTCTGCGGGCGCTCGTCGTCGTCCGAAGCGGTCTGCGCGGCGGCGATCGCCGCCGGCTCCACGACGACCTCGTCGCTGCGCGTGCGTCCGCCGCCTCCGCGGCCACGACGGCGGCGCGGCCGGTCGCCCTCGCGCAGCTCCTCGTCCTTCTCGGCCGCAACGGTCGGCCTGGGCGCCTCGTTGACGGGCGTGGGTTCGTCCGCCGCGGCCTTCGGCTGCTCCTCAGCCTCGGCCGGCTTCGACTTGTCCTCCGCCTTCGACGCGTCCTCACGCTTCGGCCGCCGCGACGGCGCCCCGCCGTTCGGCGCGGTCCAGACCGGGATCTCGGTGTTGGCGTGGCGCTCGATCGCCTCGAGGTCCTCGTGCTGCTTCGGCGTGATCAGCGTGATCGCGCGGCCGGTCTCGCCGGCGCGACCCGTGCGACCGATGCGGTGGACGTAGACGTCCGGGGAGTTCGGCACGTCGTAGTTGACGACGTGCGACACGCCCGTGATGTCCAGCCCGCGCGCAGCGACGTCGGTCGCCACGAGCAGCTTCTCGCGCCCGCCCTTGAAGGCGATCATCACGCCGTCGCGCGCGCCCTGGCTCATGTTGCCGTGCAGCGTCTTGACGCGCAGGCCCTGGCGGTCGAGCGTGCGGGCAAGCCGGTCGACGCCGATCTTCGTGCGCGCGAAGATGATCGCCTGGGTCGGCCGCTCGGCCTTCAGCACCTCGCCGAGCCGCTCCGCCTTGTCCTTGTCGGCGACCTCGATGTGGAACTGGGCGACGGTGTCGATCGTCAGCTGGGCGGCCTTGACCTTGATCGTCTCCGGGTCGAACATCCGCTTCTCGGCGAGCTTCTTGATCGGCGGCGGCATCGTCGCCGAGAAGAGCGCGGTCTGGCGGCCGGACGGACAGCGGGCGAGGATCTCGTCGACGTCCTCGAAGAAGCCGAGGTCGAGCATCTCGTCGGCCTCGTCGAGCACGACGTAGCGCGCCTGGTCGAGGAAGAGGTAGTGGCGGCGGATCATGTCCATCACACGGCCGACCGTCCCGACGACGACCTGGGCCTCGTTCTTCAGCCGCGACGCCTGGTCGCGGATCGGCGCGCCGCCGAAGACGGCGACGACCTCGATGCCGCGCTTGGCGCCGTAGGCGCGCAGCGCCTGGGTCACCTGGATGCAGAGCTCGCGCGTCGGCGTCAGCACCAGTGCCTGGACCGAGGGGTCCGACGGATCGAGGTAGTCGAGCAGCGGCAGGCCGAAGGCGGCGGTCTTGCCGGTGCCGGTCTGCGCCTGGCCGATCACGTCCCGTCCCTGCAGCAGCAGCGGGATCGTCTCCTGCTGGATCGGGGTCGGGTCCTTGTAGCCGAGGTGGTCGAGCGCGTCGAGCACCTCCTGAGAGAGGCCGAGATCGGCGAAGGTCGTCATGCGGCCAATCAGACTACTGACGGCCAGCCGCCTGGCCGGGGCCGGCTGCCACGGCGGCACGGTCGAAGGGTTGTAAGGGTCCCAGCCCCTAAAAGGCTTCGGCGGGCGCTAGATCGTCGGATCGAGCGTGAGCTTGCCGGTGGTGCGGCGGGCCTCGATGTCTTCGTGGGCACGGGCGGCGTCGGCGAGCGGGTAGCTGCCGCCGACTCGCGGTCGCAGCTCCCCCCGCGCAGCGCGCGCGAAGAGGTCGGCAAGCGGCTGCTCGAGCATCTCGCGGCGATCGAGCAGATGCATCAGCCAGAAGCCGACGACCGCGCGGCTCTCCTTGAGCAGTTCGCCATTGGTCACACGCACCTTCTCGCGTGTGGAGTTGCCGTAGGCGACGATGCGGCCGAAGGGCGCCAGCGCGGCGAGACTCTGGGCGAAGATGGCTCCGCCAGCGGCGTCGAGCACGACGTCGACAGGACGACCACCGTTCGCGACGACCAGCGCCTCCGTCAGCGGCCCATCTCCGCCAACGCGGCCAGCTCCCTTGCCGTCCTCACCGCCTGGGCCGTGGTCCGCACCCTCACCGACGTCTGGAGCGACCGCGACATCCGCGCCTAGCGCGAGCGCCTCCGCCCGCCGCTCCTCCGACCCCGCGGTCGCGATCACCCGACCCGCCCCCATCGGCTTCGCCAGCTGGGTCAGCAGCGAACCAACCCCACCCGCCGCCGAGTGCACCACCACGCTCTCGCCCTCCGCCAGGTGCGCCGAGGTCCGCCACAGGTGCCAGGCGGTCAGGCCCTGGATCAGCAGCGCGAGCGCATCGGCGTCGGACACACCGTCCGGAATCCGGAAGGTCCTGGCCGCCGGCGCAACCGCGTACTCCGCGTACCCGCCCGTCCGCAGCAGCGCGATCACCCGCTCGCCCTCCGCGAACTCGCCACCGGCGCGCTCAACGACGCCCGCCACCTCGCCGCCCAACACCACCGGCAGCTCGTGCTTGGCGATGTACTGGTTGCGGCGCTGGTGGGTGTCGCCGAAGTTCAGCCCGGCGCGCGCGACCCGGATCAGGACCTCGCCCGGCCCCGGCTCGGGCAAGGGCAGCTCGGCTACCTGCAGGACCTCCGGCCCCCCGAACTCCATGAGCTGAACCGCGCGCATACGCGCGGCAGGCTACCCTTGCGCGCCCTATGAGCCTTGTTGTAGTCGGATCGATCGCCTTCGACGCGGTCAAGACACCATTCGGAGAGCGCGAGAAGATGCTTGGCGGCTCGGCCGTCCACTTCTCGCTCGCGGCGAGCTTCTTCACCGACGTGCGCGTCGTCGGGCCGGTCGGCGACGACTTCGGCGACGCCGAGTACGCGGTGCTGCACGGCCGTGGCGTCAACACCGACGACATCGAGCACGTGGCGGGCGGCGACACCTTCTTCTGGCGCGGCCACTACGAGTACGACTTCAACCAGGCGCACACCGACGACACCCAGCTCAACGTCTTCGGCGAGTTCGAGCCGAAGCTGTCGGAGGCGTCGCAGGCGGCCGATCACCTCTTCCTCGCGAACATCCAGCCGGACCTCCAGCGCGGCGTGCGCGGCCAGTGCGGCGGCGTCCGCTGGGCGGGGCTCGACTCGATGAACCTCTGGATCGAGATCGCGCGCGACTCGCTCGTCGAGACGATCTCCGGCGTCGATCTCGTCTTCCTCAACGACGCCGAGATCCGCCAGCTGACCGAGCAGCCGAACCTCGCGCGCGCGGCGCGCGCGGTGATGGAGATGGGACCGAAGGTCGTCGTCGCCAAGCAGGGCGAGTACGGCGCGGCGCTGTTCACCGAGAACGGCTTCTTCGCGCTGCCGGCCTTCCCGCTCGAGACTGTGATCGACCCGACCGGCGCCGGCGACTCGTTCGCCGGCGGCTTCCTCGGCTACCTCTCGTCCCAGGACGACTGGACCGACGAGGCCACGCTGCGCCGCGCGATGACCTACGGCTCGGCGCTCGCCTCGTTCAACGTCGAGGAGTTCGGCACCGAGCGCGTCGCCCGCCTCGAGCGCGACGAGGTCGACTCCCGCTTCGAGCAGTTCCGCCAGATCACAGCGCTCGAAGCACCAACAACCGCCTGAGCGGCAAGGCCCCCCGGCCGTGACGACCGGGGGACCCGCGCATCAAGCAGCGAGGTCGGTCTCCGCTGCGCGCCAGTGCGGATGAAACCGTACGACTGCTGGCGGCCGTGACCCCGACACGACCAGGCCACGTCCCCAGGTGAGTTGCTGGAGGTCTTGGGCGGTCGCCTTCGGTGCCAAGGTGGCGTGATCGTCAACGTCGACCTCGTGCTGGCCGAGTAGATCGACAACCTCGTCGCGGGTGCTCTTGTCGGTGATCGGGCCAAGGAACACCTTGTCGGTCGATGCTCCCATGATCGCGTCTTTGGCGTCCCCGTAGCGGTCGCGTAGCTGCGCGATCGACTGCCACACCGTTGCGATCCGAACGCCGTACGCGGCAACGTCGGATAGATGGCCTGGCAGCGTTTGAAGCGGCGCGCAGTTTGCCGTCTCGTCGAGCAGTACCCGCAGTAGCGGGTCTAGTGGCGAGCCCACCGAGCGGGACTTCTCGATCGCCGCATCAAGGACTGACGACACCAGCGCGACGAGGATGGGCGCGAGCATCTTCTGATGCCGTGATGACGAGGTGAGGTACAGCGTTCCCGCGCCTCCGTCGAGCAAGTGACCGGCCGCAAACCCCGTCGTTGCCGTCTCCAGCACCTCCGGGAATCGGTACGCCTGTAATAGGTGGGCGGCTGACATGTACGTTGTGCCCGCGTTGCGCGGATCTAGGGCGAGAACCCCCTCAAGCTGACTCTGCGCGGCCCCGTCGCCGTCGGAGTTGAGAATCTCCATCGGCGCCGAGCGATCCTCTGTCTCGAGCCACTTGACGACCTGTCCGATCGGCCGTTCGCCGCCGGCGAGCGCAGCCGCGTGGAGGAGCGGCGCGAGCAGCTTCGCCGACTCGCCGCTCCAGAACTGCTCGACGTGGCTACCCTCGCCCGGCTTGGTAGCGGAGTCGGCGAGCCAATGCGCTTGCCGTAGCGCTCGGCCCCAGTCCTCGCAGCCCTCCAACGGGTTCCAGTTGCAGCTGTCCGCTGAGAACGGGTCGTAGACCCACACCTGTCCGCCTTGTGCTCGGCGGCGCTCGGTCGCTCTCCAGACGTCGTGCTTGGTCGAGGTCACGACTGCTGGCCCGTCGTGCTCGAGGAGCCACGGGATAATGAATCCGGTCGTTTTGCCAGCTCGCGGCGGGGCGCAGAGCAGCGTGTGCGCCTCGGGATCGCCGGCCAGCAGCCGTCGGTCGAGCGTGCCGAGCGTCATCCGCGTGCCTGACGGCTCTCGAACGATCAGCGACTTGACGTCACGCGGCCTCGCCCACTCACGCGGACGCGTACCGCGGAAGTCATAGCCCCGACGTCCGAACTTCCGCTGTGCGATGAGAACGTCGAGCGGCCGAGCGGCGAACGCCGCTATGCCCGCCAAGACACACGCGGGAGCGAACAGGAGCGCCCACCACATCGCGCCGTCTGGCATCTGCTCGCGCGCGCGGGGCGGATAGCCGGCGGTCGGGTCGCTGAGGTTCAGCTTCCCGGCGAACGCTCCGGTGCCGATCATCGCCTCGGCCAATGAGAGCCGCGCGATCTCTTGCCGGTAGATCGCCGTTACGACGAACGGCGGTCCTGCGAGCACCGCCATCAAGCACACCACTACGAACAGCGCGCCTACTGGCTGTCGTCCACTTTGCATCCGTCATCCCTTCAGTCGAGGTCATTGACGGGCGAAGACGCGACCCCCTCAAGCGAGTGGCAAGACGACGGTTCGATTTGACGTAGCGAGAAGTAGGCGTACGTTCTTAGTAGGCCGTTTGGCGCTTCAGCGCAGACCACGGCGGGAGACAGATGCGCCAAGCGAGGGGAGAGGACCCAGCAGAACCAGCCACCCGGCCCGCCCGATGGGCGGGCCGCGCCGCGCTGGCCTGGCCGTTCTCAAACGGCGATGCGAAAACTTCGAGGGGGTCGCGTCTACGTCGAAGACGCATGTCCCTCATCACCGACATAGACACCCGCCGCAGCGAGCAAGACCGCCAAGCCCGCCGCCAGCTCGAGGACGAATACCGCGAGCACGCCGCCACCGTCGACCGCTACCTCGCCGGCACCTTCGGCACCGCCCTCGACGCCGACGAGCGCGAGGCACTCCGCCAGCAGGCGTTCGTCGGCCTCGCCGACGAGATCGCCAAGGGCACCGAGATCCGCAACACCGAGGCCATGCTCATCACCTGCGCGCGCAACGCCGCCTACAGCCACCTGCGCTCGGCCGACCGCCGCCGCCGCTACACCTTCGACCCCCAAGACTCGCCCGAGGCTCGACGGCCCGACCCCACGACTGCCGCAGTCGACGTCGCGGTCGTCGACGCCGACGAGGACCGCCGCGTGAAGATGCTCGTCGACCAGCTCGACCCGCGATCCCGCATGGTGCTCCAGCTACGCCTTGAGTTCGCGATGGAGATGCCCGAGATCGCCGACCGCCTCGGCGTCAGCACCAGCCACGCCTACAAGCTGCTCAAGGGAGCCGGCGCCGCCCTCTCTGACGCGATTGCCGCGAACAACGCCGGAGCGCACTCACGCCAGCAACGCGCCCTGCTCACCGCCTACGAGCTGGGCACCGCCACCGACC
>CBFGZN010000101.1:0-8905 GCA_965653255.1 uncultured Solirubrobacterales bacterium
AGCAGCCGCTGGGCGGCAAGGCGCAGTTCGGCGGCCAGCGCTTCGGCGAGATGGAGGTCTGGGCGCTCGAGGCCTACGGCGCGGCGTACACCCTCCAGGAGATGCTCACGATCAAGTCCGACGACACCGTCGGGCGCGTGAAGGCCTACGAGGCGATCGTCAAGGGCGAGAACATCGCCGAGCCGTCGATCCCCGAGTCGTTCAAGGTGCTGCTGAAGGAGATGCAGTCCCTGGCGCTCGACGTGGACGTCCGCTCCGAGGAGGGCGGCGGCGTCGAGATGCGCGATGAGGACGACGACCTGCTGCGCGCCGCCGAGGAGCTCGGCATCGACCTGTCGGGCGTCCGCGCGACCGACGGTGAGGCAGCCGACGAGTCCGAGGAGAAGACCGAGGCCCAAGGGGAGGGCGGACAAACCGATGAGTCCGCTGCCAAGCAAGACGCCGAGTACATCGAGGAGTCCAAGTGATCGACATCAATAACTTCGACAAGATCTCGATCGGCCTCGCGTCCTCGAAGCAGATCCGTTCGTGGTCTGCCGGTGAGGTCACCAAGCCGGAGACGATCAACTACCGCACGCTGAAGCCCGAGAAGGACGGTCTCTTCTGCGAGCGCATCTTCGGTCCGACCAAGGACTGGGAGTGCTACTGCGGCAAGTACAAGCGCGTCCGCTACAAGGGCATCGTCTGCGAGCGCTGCGGCGTCGAGGTCACCCGCTCGAAGGTCCGCCGTGAGCGGATGGGCCACGTCGATCTCGCGGCTCCGGTCTCGCACATCTGGTTCTTCAAGGGCGTCCCGTCGCGGATCGGCTACCTGATCGACATGGCTCCGAAGGAGCTTGAGAAGGTCCTCTACTTCGCGGCTTCGATGGTCACCTGGGTCGACGACGAGGCGCGTGAGAAGGACGTGCCGAAGCTCGAGAAGGAGATCGAGAAGATCCTCGACGCCTACGAGGCCGACAAGCAGCAGCAGCTCCAGGAGCTGCGCGAGTCGCTCGAGCGTCGCGCCAAGTACCTGACCAGCGGCTCGCAGACCGGCTTCTCCGACGAGGATCTGCTCTGGGTCGACTCGCTCGACATCAATCTCAAGAAGCTCGCCGACGACGAGCGCGAGAAGATGGAGAAGGAGCTCAAGAAGACCTTTGACTCCGACATCGCCGACACCGAGGCCTACCTCGAGGATGCGATCGAGCGCACGAAGCAGGCCTGGGAGCTGTTCCAGGAGATGAAGCCGAAGGACGTCATCGCCGACGAGACGCTCTTCCGCGAGCTCAAGGACCGCTTCGGATCCCCGTACGGATTCGGCGAGTACTTCCGCGGCGGCATGGGCGCCGAGGCGGTGCGCGATCTGCTCGCGCAGGTCGATCTTGAGGCCGAGCGCGTCGAGCTCGAGGACCAGGTCAAGACCGCCAAGGGCCAGAAGCAGAGCCGTGCGGTCAAGCGGCTGAAGGTCGTCTCGGCGTTCATCAACTCCGAGAACAAGCCCGAGGACATGATCCTCGAGGCCGTGCCGGTGATCCCGCCGGAGCTGCGCCCGATGGTCCAGCTCGACGGCGGTCGCTTCGCGACATCGGACCTCAACGACCTCTACCGGCGCGTCATCAACCGCAACAACCGCCTCAAGCGGCTGCTCGACCTCGGTGCGCCCGAGATCATCGTCAACAACGAGAAGCGGATGCTCCAGGAGGCCGTCGACGCACTGTTCGACAACGGCCGCCGCGGGCGCCCCGTCACCGGTCCGGGCAACCGGCCGCTGAAGTCGCTCAGCGACATGCTGAAGGGCAAGCAGGGCCGCTTCCGCCAGAACCTGCTCGGCAAGCGCGTCGACTACTCCGGCCGTTCGGTGATCGTGTCGGGTCCGAGCCTGCGGCTGCACCAGTGCGGCCTGCCGAAGCTGATGGCGCTCGAGCTGTTCAAGCCGTTCATCATGGCGCGGCTGGTCGAGCGCAAGGCCGTCCAGAACATCAAGGCGGCCAAGAAGATGGTCGACTCGATGATCCCGGAGGTCTGGGACGTGCTCGAGGAGGTCATCCAGGAGCACCCGGTGCTGCTCAACCGCGCCCCCACGCTCCACCGACTCGGCCTGCAGGCGTTCGAGCCGGTGCTCGTCGAGGGCAAGGCGATCCAGGTCCATCCGCTCGTCTGCTCGGCGTTCAACGCCGACTTCGACGGTGACCAGATGGCCGTCCACCTGCCGCTGTCCGCCGAGGCCCAGGCCGAGGCGCGGCTGCTGATGCTGTCGTCGAACAACATCCTGTCGCCGTCGCATGGCGCTCCGCTGGCGACGCCGACCCAGGACATGGTGCTTGGCACCTACTACCTGACCTATGGGCCGGACGCCGCGACGCTCGAGGGCCTCGAGGCCGACCTCAAGGCCGGCAAGTGGGACGAGAAGGCGAACGGCCCGCGGCCGCACGTCTTCCGTTCGGCGCAGGAGGCCGAGCTGTCCTACGAGCACAAGATGGTCACGCCGCGTCCACGGTGAGGGCCACATCCTCACCACGGTCGGGCGGATCATCTTCAACGAGCGCATCGAGCGCGCGTTGGAGGAGGTCCTCGGTGAGAAGTACGACCCCGCTACCAGCTACGCGTTCGTCAACCAGACGCTGAAGAAGCGCGACATGTCGAACGTGATCGAGGCGCTCGTCGCCCAGCACGGTCCGCACCCGACGGCCCAGGTCCTCGACGCGTTCAAGGATCTCGGCTTCCATTTCGCGAGCCGCGCCGGCATCACGGTGTCGAAGAACGACGTCGTCATCCCGCCGACCAAGGACGAGATCCTCGAGGGCTACGAGAAGGAGGTCGGCGAGATCCAGGACCAGTACGACATGGGCCTGATCTCCCAGGAGGAGCGCAAGGAGGCGGTCGTCGAGAAGTGGAACGCCGCGACCGACGAGGTCGGCGAGGCGATGGCCGAGAACCTCGAGGAGCTCAACCCCATCTTCATGATGGCCAACTCCGGCGCCCGTGGCTCGTTCAAGCAGATCCGTCAGCTTGCCGGCATGCGCGGCCTGATGGCGAATCCGAAGGGCGAGATCATCGAGCGTCCGATCAAGGCCAACTTCATGGAGGGCCTGACCGTTCTCGAGTACTTCATCTCGACCCACGGCGCTCGTAAGGGCCTCGCGGACACGGCGCTGCGTACAGCCGACTCGGGCTACCTGACCCGCCGTCTGGTCGACGTCGCCCAGGACGTCATCGTCCGCGACGAGGATTGCGGCACCAAGGAGTACATCGACGTGCCGCTGCGCGGCGAGGACGGTGGGCTCAACGAGCAGGCGCTCGGGCGCTTCACGGCGCAGAAGGTCGAGACCAAGCGCGGTCGTCTGCTCGCCGAGAAGGGCGTGCTGCTGACCAAGGAGATCGCCGAGGAGATCCTCGAGGCAGGCGAGAGCGAGGAGCCGACGGTTCCGCTGCGCTCGGTGCTGAAGTGCGAGGCGAAGACCGGCATGGGTATCTGCCAGCACTGCTACGGCGTTGCCCCGGCGACCGGCAAGGTCGTCTCGATCGGCGACGCGGTTGGCATCATCGCCGCCCAGTCGATCGGCGAGCCGGGTACGCAGCTGACGCTGCGTACCTTCCACACCGGTGGTGTGGCCGGGCTCGACATCACCCAGGGTCTCCCGCGTGTCGTCGAGCTCTTCGAGGCGCGCAAGCCGAAGGGTCTGTCGAAGCTCGCCGAGGTCGACGGCGTCGTCTCGATCGAGGAGACCGAGAAGAACCTCAAGGTCCTGATCACCGACGCCGCCGGCGAGGAGGACTCGTACACGTTCCCGCGCCGCACGCGGCTGTTCGTCGAGCAGGGCCAGAAGGTCAAGGCCGGCGACCAGCTCAACGAGGGCTCGATCTACCCGCACGAGCTGCTGGAGATCCGCGGCCGTACCGACACCGAGGTCTACCTCGTCGACGAGGTCCAGAAGGTCTACCGCTCACAGGGCGTGGACATCAAGGACAAGCACATCGAGGTGATCGTCCGGCAGATGATGAAGAAGGTCCGGATCGACCAGAAGGGCGATTCCGACTACCTGCCCGGTGCGTTCATCGACCGCTACGAGATCGCCGCGACCAATGCCGCGCTGAAGAAGGCGAAGAAGGAGGAGGCTCAGTTCGAGCCGATCATCCTCGGTATCACCAAGGCCTCGCTGGCGACCGACTCGTTCCTGTCCGCGGCGTCGTTCCAGGAGACCACCAAGGTCCTCACCGACGCTGCGCTCGAGGGCAAGACCGATCGCCTGCTCGGCCTCAAGGAGAACGTGATCATCGGCAAGCTGATCCCGGCTGCCACGGGTCTCAAGCACTACCGCCGGCTCGAGATCGAGCCGACCGAGCCGGTGCGCCGGCCGGCCGAGGAGTTCGGTCTGCTCGACGAGGGCGATCTGGCCGCCGAGCTTGGCATCTCAGAGGACGGTGAGCTTGAGGGCTTCGGCTTCGGCGACACCGCCGGCAACGGCGATGGAGCCGGCTTCGGCGACGAGCTGGCCGACCTCCCGGCCGCAGACGACAAGTCCGACTGAAGTCGGCAGGCGTAGCTGCCGATAGCTAGAACTAGCTTGGGAGCGCCGCACGGTGCGGCGCTCCCGCTTTTTCCATGGCACTAGAAATCGGAATCCTCATGGCGCTCGCGTGCGCCCTCACGACCAACTTGGGCTTCCTGCTCAAGCACCGTGGGGCGATCGCCGCGCCCGACGTCGAGCTGCGCCATCCGCTAGCCAGCGCCGTCGCGCTGTTCCGTTCGAAGTGGTTCGCGATCGGCATGGCCGTCGCGCTCGGCGCCTGGCTGTTCCACGTCGCCGCGCTCGCGCTCGCGCCGCTGTCGCTCGTCCAGGCGGTGATCTCCGGCGGACTGGTCTTCCTGACGCTGCTCGCTGAGCGCTGGTTCGGCTGCAACGTCGGTCCGCGTCAGTGGATCGGCGTCGCCTGTACGGCCGTCGGCCTCGCGCTGCTCGCCGTGACCCTGCCGCACGGGACCAACGACCACGGCTACTCGCTCGCCGGCATGATCGCCTTCGAGGCGTCGCTGCTGGCGATTGGCGCGCTACTCGTCTTCACGCCGCGCTTCAGCGGCCACCACGAGCACGCGGGCGCGCTGCTCGGCCTCGCCGCGGGAATCCTCTTCGGCGTCTCCGACGTCGCGATCAAGGCGCTCACCGAGGGTGTCGCCGCGACCGGACTCGTCGGCGGTCTCGTCTCGCCGTGGATGATCACCTGCATCCTCGCTTCGGTGCTCGCCTTCTTCGCCTCGGCTCGCGGCCTGCAGAAGGGCGAGGCGGTGCCCGTCATTACGATGACCAGCGCCGCCGCCAACGTCACCGCGATCTCCGGCGGCATCCTCGTCTTCGGCGACCCGATGCCCGGCGACGCGCTCGGCATCGTCGTCCAGTGCCTCGCCTTCCTGCTGGTCATCGGCGCCGCCGCGATGATGCCCGCACCGCTCAGGGCCACCCAGGCCCAGACCGCCGCGGCCTAGCTCTCAGGCGACTGCTGCTACTATCCCGCGCCGCTTATGCCGTCTATCAATCAGCTCGTCCGCAAGGGCCGCAAGAAGCCCAGCAAGAAGGTTGCGACTCCGGGTCTCAAGTCCGGCAAGGGCAACAAGAAGCGCGTCGCCGCTCCGCAGCGACGTGGCGTCTGCACCCGCGTGTACACGACGACCCCGAAGAAGCCGAACTCGGCGCTTCGCAAGGTCGCCCGTGTCCGGCTGACCAACGGCATGGAGGTCACCTCCTACATCCCCGGCGAGGGCCACAACCTGCAGGAGCACTCCGTCGTGCTCGTGCGTGGCGGCCGCGTCAAGGATCTTCCGGGTGTCCGCTACAAGGTCGTCCGCGGGACGCTCGACGCCGCCGGCGTCACCGACCGCAAGAAGTCGCGCTCCGCGTACGGCGCCAAGGCCAAGTAGCTCGATGCCACGTCGCGCAGCAGCAGGGGCACGCCCCATCGATCCCGACTCCCAGCACGGGTCCAAGCTCGTCCAGCAGGTGATCAACCGCGTCATGGTCGACGGCAAGAAGTCGACCGCCGAGCAGATCGTCTACGACGCGCTCGAGAAGCTTTCGCAGAAGACAGGCGAGGAGCCCGTCGTCGCGCTCGAGAACTCGATCAAGGCGCTCACGCCGGTGCTCGAGGTTCGCTCACGCCGTGTCGGTGGCGCGACCTACCAGGTGCCCGTCGAGGTGCCCGCCCGCCGCGCCCGCACGCTCGCCGTGCGCTGGCTCGTCGAGTTCGCCCGCAACCGCCGCGAGCGGTCGATGTCCGAGCGGCTCGCCAACGAGCTGATCGACGCCACCCAGCAGGCCGGCCTTGCCTACAAGCGCAAGGACGACATCTACCGCATGGCGCAAGCTAATAAAGCGTTTGCGCATTACCGCTGGTAGTAGCGTTCTTGCGGCCTGATGCCGCTGCTGGACTTCGAATGTGAGAAGTGCTCCGCTCGGTTCGAGGAGCTCGTGCTCGGCGACCGTGCGCCGGTCTGCCCGGAGTGTGGGGCGGGGGAGGTAAGGCGGTTGTACTCGCCGATCGGGCGGGCGCCGAAGGTGTCGATGAGCCGGGCGGCGATGCGTGAGAGCGATTCGCGGCGGTCGGAGCGCGAGGCAGGGCGTAAGGAGAAGTTCGTCGAGCGTCGAAAGAAGGCGCGAGAGGGTCGCAACTAGGGGGAGGTACCCAGATGGAGGCAGCGCAGCAGGGCCCGCAGATCATCGGCGGCACCGTGACGATCCGACCTGATCGCTGGTGGGTGCCAGCGCTCCTCGGCCTGGTCTCGATCGTCGTCGGGATCCTGGCGCTCGCCTACCCCGACGTAACGCTGCTCGCGCTCGGTCTCTTCTTCGGCATCAACCTCCTGTTCGCCGGCATCCTCTGGGTGATGGTCGGCGTCGACGAGGACAGCGGCGGCGGCGGCCGTGCGCTGCGCCTGATCGTCGGCTTCCTCGCGATCCTCGCCGGCATGGTCTGCCTCGTGCGCCCCGGCGCGAGCGTTCTCGCGCTTCTGATCGTCGTCGCCTTCTGGTTCGTGATGGTCGGTGTCGCCGACCTCGCCCGAGCCTTCAGCGAGCCCCGTCACCGCTGGCTCTCCGCCATCCTCGGCGTGATCGGCATCGCCGCCGGAATCATCATCGTCGCCAACCCCGACATCGGCCTCGACACGCTGGCACTGCTCGCCGGCATCGCCTTCATCGTCCGCGGCACCGTCGAGTTGATCGCCGGCTTCGCACTGCGCAGCCTCCGCTAGCGGTTCTTCGGGTAAGGGATCGGCCCCGCTGCCCGCGGGGCCTGTCTCCGATTTTGGTCCGCGCGCTTCGGCTCCGTCGGCGACTGCGCCCCTGCCTGGCGCGGTTTGGGGTGGAGGGCGCGGGATGTTGGTCGACGGCAGGGACTCCGCGCTCGACTCCGCCTGCAGCGCGCGGACGCAAAATGCGTCGCCACCCGCGGGGGCAAACGCTCGAGCCCCAGCTCCCAGACCGTGAGGTAGCTGGCGCGACCTCGCCCTTGGGGGCGAAAAGCGGTTCCGACCTTGGATTCGCCCTTTGCTCCGATCCGCCGAGGGCGTGGTACGGGGGCCGGCGTTGTGCCCCCGCGGGTGGCGACGCATTTTGCGTCTGGGGCGCAGGAACGAGCACCCAGACCAAAATCGGAGACAGGACCCGCGGGCAGCCACCCCCGATCCCGTATCCTTGCCGGCTGACCATCAACGAACCCCGCCAGTGACGGCGTGGCCCTGCCCGAGTCTTGGATGGCTCGGGTCCACGTACCGGCCGGTGGGAGCTACTGCTCGTACCAACCAAAGGGAGTACCGAATTGGCTCAGGTAACACTCAGAGAGCTGCTGGAGGCCGGCGTCCACTTTGGCCACCAGACGCGCCGCTGGAACCCGAAGATGCGCCGTTTCATCTTCGGCGAGCGCAGCGGGATCCACATCATCGACCTGCAGAAGACTGAGCGTCTGCTCGCGAACGCGCAGGACTTCGCCGCCTCGATCGCCGCCCGCGGCGGGACGGTGCTGTTCGTCGGCACCAAGAAGCAGGCGCGCGACACGATCGCGGAGGCCGCGCTGGCGTCGGGCATGCCCTACGTCAACCAGCGCTGGCTCGGCGGTCTGCTGACCAACTTCCAGACGATCGGCAAGCGCATCAAGCGGCTCCACGAGTTGACCGAGTGGACCGAGAACGGCACGCTCGACCTGCTGCCGACGCGTGAGCGGATCGCTGCCCGCAAGGAGCACGAGAAGCTGACGACCAACCTCGGCGGCGTGCGCGACATGCAGCGCGTTCCTGACGCGATGTTCGTCGTCGACCTCAAGACCGAGGCGATCGCCGTCAAGGAGGCGCAGCGACTTGGGATCCCGATCATCGGCCTGGTCGACACCAACTGCGATCCGGCGCCGGTCGACTTCGTTATTCCCGGCAACGACGACGCGATCCGCTCCTGCAAGCTGATCATCGAGGCGATCGCCGGCACCGTCGGCGAGCAGCACTTCGCCTTCCGCGCCCAGGAGGAGGCCGCCCGCAAGGAGGCCGAGGAGCAGGCGCGCAAGGAGGCCGAGGAGAAGGCCCGCATCGAGGCGGAGGCCGCCGCGAAGCGCGAGGCTGAGGAGCAGGAGCGCAAGGAGGCGGCCGCGGCCGCCGCTGCCTCCGGCGAGACGCCGGCGGCGCCGGCTGCCGCCGAGCAGGCGCCAGATCCCGCCGAGCAGCGCAGCTTCTCGCCGGACGAGGACGACCCGGCACCCGCCGCCGAGCAGCGGACGTTCTCGCCGGAGGAGGGAGCGAAGTCATGAGCGCGATCACCGCGAGTGCGGTCAAGGACCTCCGTGAGCGCACCGGCGCCGGGATGATGGATTGCAAGGCCGCATTGGTCGAGTCCGACGGCGACATGGACAAGGCGATCGAGCTGCTGCGCGTGAAGGGGCAGGCGAA
>CBFGZN010000102.1:0-8894 GCA_965653255.1 uncultured Solirubrobacterales bacterium
CGGCGGGTGGCGGGGCGGCGGGTGGCGGGGCGGCGGATGCGGCAGCCGGCGGCGTCCAGGCCCTCGCCGATCCGCACCGCCTCGTGGATCTCGTCCGTGCGCCGCCACCACGCGCGGCCGGTCTCGTCCGGCTCGGCGTAGGAGAACACGACGAGCCGGAACGAGTTCGACCCCATGTCGATGACGGCGGTGCGGTTCACGGGCGCGGCTATCATCCCGCGCCGCGTGTCTCTGGGAACTCTCGACAATCCGCTGCGCGTCGCCATCGTCGGCTCCGGGCCGGCCGGCTTCTACTCGGCTGGCCACCTGCTGGCCGACAAGGAGCTCGCGATCGAGGTCGACATGTTCGACCGGCTGCCGACTCCATTCGGGCTCGTGCGCGCTGGCGTCGCGCCGGACCATCCGAAGATCAAGTCGGTCACGCGGGTCTACGAGAAGACCGCCGCCAAGGAGCAGTTCCGCTTCTTCGGCAACGTCAAGATCGGCGAGCACCTCAGCCACGCTGACCTCGAGGCCCACTACCACGCGATCGTCTACGCATACGGCTGCGAGACCGATCGCCAGCTCGGGATCGAGGGCGAGGAGCTGCCCGGCAGCTACGCCGCCACCGAGTTCGTCGCCTGGTACAACGGCCACCCCGACTACCGCGACATCGAGTTCGACCTCTCGTGCGAGCGCGTGGCGATCGTCGGCAACGGCAACGTTGCGATGGATCTCGCCCGGATGCTCGTGCTGCCGCGCGCCGAGCTCGAGGGCACCGACACCGCCGACCACGCGATCGAGGCGCTCTCGACCTCGAACGTCAAACACGTCTATGTGCTCGGCCGGCGCGGGCCGGCGCAGGCCGCCTTCACCAACCCCGAGCTGCGCGAGCTCGGCGAGCTGACCGATGCCGACGTGATCGTCGAGCCGTTCGAGCTCGACCGCCACAGCGCCCAGTCGATCGAGGGTGAGGGCGAGATCACGCCGCGCCGCAACGTCGAGATCTTGCGGGAGTTCGCCAGCCGCTCGCCAGAGGGCAAGCCGAAGCGGGTCGAGCTGCGCTTCCTCGCCTCGCCGGTCGCGATTCGCGGCGACGAGAAGGTCGAGGCGCTCGAGCTCGTCCACAACAAGCTCGAGCACGGGGGAGAGGGTCAGATCCGCGCCCAGGCGACCGACGAGCACGAGACGCTCGAGGTCGGCCTCGTCTTCCGCGCGGTCGGCTACCGCGGCATCCCGATCGAGGGCGTCCCGTTCGACGAGTGGCACGGCACGATCCCCAACGAGGAGGGCCGCGTCGTCGATCCAGGGTCGCAGCACGCCGTGCCCGGCCTCTACGTCGCCGGCTGGGTCAAGCGCGGGCCGTCGGGAGTGATCGGCACCAACAAGCGCGACGCCCAGGAGACCGTCGAGCACCTGCTCGAGGACGTCCGCGAGGGCCGGCTGCCCCAGCCCGAGCGCCCAGCGCGCGCGGCGATCGAGGAGCTCGTGCGTGAGCGCCAGCCCGACGTCGTCGACTACGCCGGCTGGGAGGCGATCGACGCCAGCGAGAAGGCGGCCGGGGAGCCCCAAGGACGGCCGCGGGTGAAGCTCACGCGGATCGCCGAGATGGTCGAGGCAGCGCGCGCTGCGCGCGTCTAGTCCGCGACTGGATCTGGGTCGAGCGTCGCCGCTGTAACGGCGGTGCCGTCGAGCGCGTCCAGTGCGCGCTCCACGCTCGCGCTGAGGCAAGTGAAGATCGGCGTCTCGGAGGCGGTGTAGGCGCTCGACTCGGTCGTGCGGAGCTCCTGGACGAGGTCGAGGAACTCCGACGGGTGGTCGGCGTTGAACGAGACGACGAACTCCTGGTCGTCGAGACCGTAGGAGTAGGCGGTGTTGATCTCGATGCCCGGGTAGCGCTTGCCGACCTCGATGTGGCCGCGCATGATCCGCATCCGCTCGTCGGCCGGCAGGCCGTACCACTCGCGCTTCTTCCACATCGGGTAGACGATGAAGTAGCGGCGGTCCGATCCTGGGCGTGGCGCCGTCGGCTGCTCCTCTTCGGAGTAGACGGACTCCTTGGTCAGCGCCAGGTAGGAGTGCGAGATGTCGGCGTAGCGCATCAACCCGGCCTGGTTGAGCAGCACATGCAGCTCGTGGATCGGGTCGAGCGTGGGGGCGACCGCCCGAATCATCAGGTCGCAGTCGCCGCGCGTGCCGACCAGCGAGTAGGCGCGCAGGTAGTGATCGGTCGCGAACTCGTTGCAGGCAGCGGCGAACTCGCGCTTGTCCTGTGCGCGCTCTTCGGCGCTGCGTCGCCGCCACTCCGGCGAGACCTTTACAAAGCTGTACTTGAGGTAGTTGCGCTCGGCCATCGTGCACCGAGTTTGGCGATTTCCCTGCTGCGGTGCTCGCAGAACCTCGCTCCCGCGTGCTCCAGACGCGTCTGTGGGACCGGTTCTGCTGCGCTCCTCCGCTTCTTCCGTGCAGTGGTCTACGATGCGACGGTGCGCGTTGGGATCGTTTCCCCTTACTCGTACACGTATCCAGGCGGTGTCGGCCGGCATGCCGAGGCTCTGACCGCAGAGCTGATCGATCAGGGACACGAGGCTCTCCTCCTCGCCCCATACGACCCGGACGACCGACTGGCGCGTGCGATGCATCGGGGCGCCGCCCCCGAGCAGCGGCCCCTGCCCGACCACTTCGTGCCGCTCGGCCGCACCGCCGGGCTGCCGATGAATGGCGCGGTCTCGAACCTGGCGCTGTCGCCGGCAGTGGTCCCGACGCTGCGGCGCGAGCTGAAGCGCGGCAAGTTCGACGTCGTTCACGTCCACGAGCCGAACGCGCCGTTTGTCAGCTGGTTCGCGACCGAGCTGGCGCGCACGCCGCTGGTCGGGACCTTCCACTGTTACTCGCGCAGCCCGGTGATCAACACTGTCGCCGCCAACGTCGCGACCGCCCGCCGCCTCTACAACAAGCTGCACGTCCGGATCGCCGTCTCCGAGGCCGCGCGCTGGACCTGCGAGCGCTTCTACGGCGGCGAGTACCGGATCGTCCCGAACGGGGTCGACCTGTCCGCCGCGCGGCCGAGCGACCGCTCGCAGCCGCGCGACCAGCTCGAGCTGCTGTTCCTCGGCCGCGCCGAGGCGCGCAAGGGCCTGCCGGTGCTGCTGCGCGCCTTCGAGGCGCTGCGCGGGGCGGGTGTCGCGGCGCGGCTGACCGTCGCCGGCGCGACGCAGGCGGAGGTCGAGCCGCTGCTGCTCGACGTCGAAGGCGTCGAGATCGCCGGGCGCGTCGACGAGGACGAGAAGCAGCGTCTGCTTGGCGCCGCCGACCTGCTCGTCGCGCCCGCGCTCGGCGGCGAGAGCTTCGGCATGGTGCTCACCGAGGCCTTCGCGGCCGGGACTCCCGCCGTCGCTTCGAACATCGCCGGCTACCGCGACGTGGCCCGCGACGGGATCGACAGCGTGCTCGTTCCGCCGGCCGACGCGGCCGCGCTCGGCGAGACGCTGCGCGAGCTCGCGCTCGATCCAGCGCGCCGCTTGGAGATGGGCGTCGCCGCCCGCGAGCGCGCCGAGCGCTTCTCCTGGTCGCATGTCGCCGAGGAGGTGACGGAGGCCTACGAGGACGCCGTCGCGATGCCCGCCCCGGCCACCCGTCGTGCTGCCGCCGGCGCACGCCTGGGCCTCGTCTCTGCTTCCGGCGTACCGGCACCGCCACCACGGCGGATCCCGTCGATCGAGCCGCCACCGCCGGAGAGCGAGCGCCGCAGCAACTGGCACAAGGTGCGCCGCGTCGCTGCGATCGGCGGCATGATCGCCGCTGTCGGCCTCGCCGCGCTGGCGCTCGACCGAATCGGGATCGATCAGATCGGCCACGCGTTGCTAGCCGCGACCCCGGTCTGGGTGCTCGCCGCCTTCGCCTTGATGTGCTCGTCGATGCTGGTCCGCGCCGAGGCCTGGCACGCGATCCTCTGCGCTGCGCTGCCCGGTGTGCGCGTTCGCCGCCGTGACGCGGCGCGCGCGACGATGATCGGCGTCCTGATGTCGGCGACGTTGCCGGCCCGTCTCGGCGAGCCTTCGCGTGCGCTGATCATGTCGCGGCGGATCGGCCGTGTGCGCGATCGCTTCCCGGTCGTGCTCGGCTCGATCGTCTCGCAGACGCTGCTCAACATCCTCGCCCTGGTGATCCTCGGCGCGGTGATGTTCGCCACCGTCGGCGTCTTCCGTGGCGGGGAGGACGCGCTCGTGATCGCGTCGATCGCGCCGATCGTCCTGATCCTGCTCGTGCTCGCCGCCCCGGCGCTGCTGCGCCGTGGCAAGCCGTCGCGCTTCGTGCGCGTCCAGCAGGCACTGGCTGTGGCCCGCTCGGCGATGGTCCAGGTGCGCCACGGGCTGGACGTCTTCCGCCAGCCGCGGCTCGGCGCCTGGGCGGCTGCCATGCAGCTCTTCGCATGGGCGATCCAGTGGATCGCCTGCTACGTCCTGCTGGTCGCGCTCGGCCTCGACGGCCACGCGGGCGTCGGCGCCGCCGCTGCCGTTCTGTTCGCAGTCAACGTCACGGCCGCGATCCCGATCACCCCGTCGAACCTCGGTGTCTTCCAGGCGGCCTGCGTCGCCGTCTTGTCGGCCTATGGAGTCAGCAAGACCGATGCCCTCGCCTACGGGATCATCCTCCAGGCCGTTGAGATCGCGACCGCCTTCGCGATGGGTACCCCCGCACTGCTGCGCGAGGGCATGACCTGGCGCGATCTGCGCCTGCGCGCCCTGCACGCCACGCCGGTCGAGCTGCGCGCCGTGCGCGGCGGCATCGAGGCCTGAGCCCCAGCTCTACAGGGAGCGCGCTCTCCTGTCGATGGGAGGGCAATGGCGTCCGATCGATCGCAGTTGCGCCGCCGCTGGGCAACCACCGCGGCACTCGCCGCCGTCTGCGCGCTGCCCGGCATCGCGGTGGCGGCGGACGGAGACGGACCCAAGGTCGATCGCGCGGCGATCGAGAGTCCCGACACGCGGTTCGTGGCTGGCGAGGCGATCGTCCGCTTCGAGCCGGGCACGACAGCGTCCGAGCGACTCGCCGCGCGGCAGGCGGGCGATGTCACGCTCGAGCAGTCCTTGCGACTGCCGCAGACGCAGGTCGTGGAAGTCGATGGTTCGGTCGCGGCGGCGGTGAAGCGCCTCGAGCGGCAGCCGGACGTCGCCTTCGCGCAACCCAACTACCGCTACCAGGCGCTCGCTTCGGCGCCGGACGACAGCTTCTTCGGCGACCTCTGGGGGCTTGACAGCCCACAGCTGCCGACCCCGGGAGTCGGCGCGTTGACCGCCTGGGACACGACGCGCGGCGCCGGTCAGGTGATCGCGGTCGTCGACACCGGCATCGACCTGACGCACAACGACCTCACCGGCAATCTCTGGTCGAACCCGGGCGAGTCGGCCAACGGCGCCGACGATGACGGCAACGGCAAGGTCGACGATCTGCGCGGCTACGACTTCGTCGACGGCGACGGCGACCCGTCCGACTACAACTTCCACGGTACGCACGTCGCCGGTACGGCGGCGGCGGTCGCGGGCAACGACCGCGGTGTCGCCGGCGTCGCGCCCGACGCCGACCTGATGGCCGTGCGCGTGCTCGACGGCGACGGCAGTGGCGACACCGCGACCGTGGCCGACGGCATCCTCTACGCGGCACAGGAGGGAGCCGACGTGATCAACCTCAGCCTCGGCGGACCCGCCGGGGACGGCGACGAGCTCGTGTCGAGCGCGGTGAGCGCCGCCGGAACGCACGGCGCGGTGGTCGTGGCGGCGGCCGGCAACGAGGCGTCGAACAACGAGGTTCACCCGACCACGCCCTGCACGCTGCCGCAGGCGAACCTGATCTGCGTCGCGGCGGTCACGCAGGCAGGCGGCCTGGCGAGCTACTCGAACTACGGCACGGCGTCGGTCGACGTCGGCGCGCCGGGCTCGGCGATCCTCAGCACCAAGACCGACTACGGCGCACCGGTCCTGACGGCCGGGTTCGACGGAACGGCGACCGGCTGGGCTACCTCGGTCTTCAACGGCGGCACGCCGTGGGGCCTGAGCAGCGACCACTCCGACGGCACCGACTCCGCCACCGACAGCCCGGGCGGCGACTACGGCTCCGCCGTCGACGACGACGACTTCGCCGCCTCAGAGCTCTACACCAGCACTCCGATCAGCCTGTCCGGCAAGCGTGGCTGCCGGATGCACTACCGCTCGAAGTACGAGATCGAGCAGCCCGGCTCCGACGGGACGATCTACGACGCCTTGCTCGTCGGCGCCGTCGCCAACAACAACTCCAACATCGCCGATCTCGCGACGTTCGTCGGCACATCCTCCGGCTACTCGACCGGCAGCTTCGGCCGCGACGAGGTTTCGATCTCCGGTCTCGACGGCCGGGCCGACGTCGTGCCTGTCTTCTCGATGCTCTCCGACGGCGCGGAGCAGCGCGACGGCGCTTACGTCGACGACCTTCGCCTGGTCTGTCGTGACACCACCTACGTCGATGCCAAGACGACGACGCAGAGCTACATCGCGCCCGGCGCCGGCAACTACGTCGAGTTGAGCGGCACGTCGATGGCGACGCCGCATGTCGCCGGCGTCGCTGCGCTCGTCAAGGCGGCTGTTCCCGACGCCACGCCGAGCCAGGTCGTGCAGGCGATCCGCGAGGGCTCTGTGCCGCTCGCGGCGCTGCAGGGCAAGACGGCGAGCGGCGGCGTTGCCGCCGCGACGTCGGCGATCGCGAAGGCCGAGCAGCTGATCGCTCCGCCGGAGCCGCCTGATCCTGATCCGGACCCTGATCCCGACCCCGATCCGGACCCAGACCCAGACCCAGACCCAGGGGAGCCGTCTGGGCCAGCGGATCCGCCGGCGCCGCCAGCTCCGGAGTCCCGACCGGCCTCGCCGACGGGACCGCCCGCCGCGGCCAGCGTCGCAACGGTCGATCTCGGAGGTTCGCCCGGTCGCCTGCGCGTCGGCCGCGACGGCCGCGTCGCCTACCCGTTCCGCGTGCCGGCCGGGCTGGGGGTCGCCGTGGTGGTCAGGACGCCGCGCGCCATTTCGCTCGGCGGCTCGCGCAGCCAGCGGCTGACGATCGCCAACCACCGCTTCGTCGCGCCGGCGGCCGGCCGCGCGACTTTGCGACCGCGACTTTCGCCGCGTGCGTGGCGCGTGCTTCACCGCGACGGCCGGCTCGTGTTGCGCGTCTCCGTGACGGTCCGCGACAGTTACGGCGGGACCGCGGTTGCGCGGCGGTCGCTGACGCTGCTTCCCGCTCGTTAGAGCGGTTCGCGCGTCAACCTTCACACAGCCATGTCAAGGTTGGCCGGGGTTCGATAGCCTGGCGAGCCATGGCTCGCGACTACCTCCAGGCCGTCAACCAGCGCGTCGTCGTCTTCGACGGCGGCATGGGCGCCACGCTCGAGCAGTTCGACCTCACCCAGGAGGACTACGGCGGGCTGCAGGGCAAGTGCCACGAGGCCCTCGTGCTCAACCGGCCCGACGTTATCGAGGGCGTCCACCGCTCGATGGTCGAGGCCGGGGCAGAGGTCGTCGAGACCGACACCTTTCAGGCGAGCCGGCTGAAGCTCGACGAGTGGGGGCTGGCCGACCACACCGTCGAGATCAACCAGCGTGCCGCCGAGATCGCCCGCAAGGCGGTCGGCGAGGACCGCTTCGTCGCGGGCTCGATCGGTCCGACCGGCTTCCTGCCGGCGTCCGACGATCCGACGCTCGGCGACATCCGCTTCCGCGACCTCGTCGAGGTCTTCCAGGAGCAGTCCGAGGGCTTGATCCAGGGCGGGGCGGACCTGCTGATCATCGAGACGGCGCAGGACATCCTCGAGGTCAAGGCGGCGATCTTCGGCGCCCGCGAGGCGTTCAAGACGACCGGTCGCAAGCTGCCGATCCAGTGCTCGGTCTCGCTGCTGCCGAACGGCGGCAAGATGCTGCTCGGCACCGACATCCAGGCGGTGCTGACGACCTTGACCGCGCTCGACGTCCAGGTGATCGGGCTCAACTGCTCGACCGGCCCCGAGGACATGCGCGACGCGATCCGCTATCTCGGTGAGAACAGCCCCGTGCCCGTCCACTGCATCCCGAACGCCGGGCTGCCGCTGCAGGGTCCTGACGGCGAGACGATCTTCCCCGAGGAGCCGGAGTCGCTCTCGAAGACGCTCCAGGAGTTCGTCGAGAAGTACGGCGTCGGCATCGTCGGCGGCTGCTGCGGCACGACGCCCGACCACATCCGCGCGATCGCCGAGCGGGTCGGCGGCCGGCCCGTCGGCCCGCGCCCGAAGCCGGGCGAGCCGTTCGTGTCGAGCATGATGACCGCGACCGCGCTCGTCCAGGAGCCGCGCCCGACGCTGGTCGGCGAGCGCGTCAACTCGCAGGGCTCGCGCAAGGCCAAGGAGCTGTTGCTCGCCGACGACTACGACGGCCTCGTCCAGGTCGCCGAGGACCAGGTCGAGGGTGGCGCGCATGTGCTCGATCTCTGCGTCGCGCTGACCGAGCGGACCGAGGACGAGGGCGAGCAGATGCGCAAGGTCGCCGAGCGCGTCTCGCTGACCCAGCCCGCTCCGATCCAGGTCGACTCGACCGAGCCCGACGTGATCGAGGAGGCGCTCGAGCAGATCCCAGGCCGCGCGATCGTCAACTCGATCAACCTCGAGGCTGGCCGTGACAAGCTCGACCGCGTCGTCCCGCTGGCGATCGAGCACGGCGCCGCGGTGATCGCGCTGACGATCGACGAGGTCGGGATGGCGAAGACGCGCGAGCGCAAGCTCGAGATCGCCAAGCGGATCAAGGAGCTGGCCTGCGACGAGCACGGGCTGGACCCCGAGCTGCTGATCTTCGACCTGCTGACCTTCACGCTGACGACCGGCGACGAGGAGTGGCGGCCGTCGGCCGTCGAGACGATCGAGG
>CBFGZN010000103.1:0-8755 GCA_965653255.1 uncultured Solirubrobacterales bacterium
GCCCACAGCGACCGTCGGGACTCCGATGACACCGCGCGCCGCAGCTTGGTCTGTGGCGGCCCGCAGGCGGTCCTTGATCGACTTGCTCTCGATGCCCTTGGTGACCGCCTTCGGATGCAGCTCGCAGGCGGCCGCGGCGATCAGCACGTTGTCCAGATCCGCGAGATCGCGCCCGGCGCAGAACGCCTGGCGGAACGCCGCCAGCGAGAACGCGACCGCGCGCCCCGCCTGCTGGGCGAACGTCGCGGCCCGCATCGCCGGCAGCGAGTTGGTCGGCCACTCCTCGGGCCAGCGGACCTCCATCAGCCCGTACTCGCGCGCACGCCGCTCGACCTCCGCGATCCCGCCGTCACGAGCGTCGGTCAACGACCACGACCCGCCGCCGGTCTGCTGCCAGATCCCGCCGAGCAGGATCGGCTGCCAGATCGGCGTCACCGGCATCACGTCGTGGATTCGCTCGGCGGTCAGCCACGCGTAGGGCGAGCCGAGGTCGTAGTAGAAGACGGGGCGGTCGTCGGTCATCCGGGCAGCACCGTAACGCGGACCGGGCGCGATACACCGGCCGCGAACGGATAGCCGGCCTCGACTGGGACCCGTGCGCGCATCCGGTAGCTGGCGCGCAGCCCCGTCGTGCGGAAGACGTAGCGGAACCGCCAGCGCCCGTCGCGCCGCGCACGGACCGCGGAGATCGTCCGCCAGCGACCGCGGAAGTGGGCCTGGACCTCGACCAGCTTGCCGTGGCGTGGAACGGGACGGCCGATCCGGCCCTGGAGCAGCAGCGGCCGTCCGCCGACGATCGCGAGTCGGTGCTGGCCGCGCCCCCAGCGGGAGGCTGGTCGTCGACCCGCGCCACGGCGGCCGTGGTGCTTGTGTCCGGCCGCTCGCCGAGCGCGCGGAGCGTGAGCCGCCATCGTCACCCTCGCGTGGGGACGCGGGTTCGGGCGCCTCGTCGCGGTGAGGCTCTGCTCGCGCAGCGTGCGCTGGCCACCGTAGACGACGGCCGCGTTGCCAGCCGCGTCGACTGCCCGTGCACGCAGGTCGAAGACACCGCCAGCCGCGCGACGGCTCTCGTCGAGCACGGCGACGAGCCGCTCGCCGTCACGCTCGGTCAACAGTGCGATCCAGGCGTCCGAGCCGTAGCGGCGCAGCTCGATCGTCCCCTGTACGATTCCCGACAGGTCGTGGCCGACGACGTCGAAGCGCTCCGGCGTCGCCGGGTGGGCGGGCAGGAAGCGCAGCGCTGGCGGGTCGGGGTCGTAGCGCAGGCGGCGCGGCGACGTGGCGGTCTCTGGGTCGCCGTTGCCGGCGGCGTCGGCGAGCCAGAGGCGGACGTCCCACTCGCCCGGAGCGGGCGGCGTGATCCTCAGCGAGCCGTCGGCTCCGGCGTGCTCGCCCTCGACGCAGGGGGTAGGCGGGAGCGATGCATGTCCGTTCCGCTTGGGAACCGCTGCTCGGACATACATCGTTCCCGCCGTGAGCGTCGCGGTTGACGTGCCGGCCGGGCAGAGGGTCCAGCGGGTAGCCGCGATCGGGGCGTGCTGGCCGGAGGGAGCTGTCCAGCGCAATCCGAAGCCGTTCGTCCGCCGCCAGCTGTCGCCGCTGTCGAGTTCCAGGTCGCGAGGGGAGGCTGGAGCATGGTTGTCGACGCTGATCGCATAGGTCTTGCGCACAGTCGCTCCGCCGACGTCGGTTGCGCGCAGCTCCAGCCCGCGGACGCCGTCGGGTAGCCGCGAAGTGTCGACGGTCCACTCGCCAGTCCGCCCCGCAGGGCAGGGCTGCAGGCGTGCATAGCGGCCGGCGACGATGGTGCAGCTCGACGGCGACTGAAGGATCGTTCCATCGTCGAAGGCCGTCTCGACGCCGGTCAGGCCACCGCCGGTGTCGTGCGCGGGAAACGACAGCGTGCGCGTTCCGCTCAGCCAGCCGCCGTCGAACAGCGATCCGCTGGCGTTGCCGATCAGCGGCGATGCGTCGTCGCGCAGCGTGAAGTCGAACGAACGGCCGCGCAGGCGCAGGTCGGCGACAGTGCCCTGCGCGCAGGTGAAGCCCGGCCCGCAGCGCAGGTGGAAGCCGACGCGACGTGCTTCGAAGCCGCTCGTCGCCGCGCTCCAGCTGCGCCCGACCGGGCCAGCCAACCCCGACGGCGCGCTCCACGTCGCGTTGCCCAGATGGCCCTGGAACAGGTAGGCCCGCCCGCCTTGGCCGTCGGGCTGCTGCGTCGCCTCGGCATAGCTCGTCATGCCGCTGACGCAGCAGCCCTCGAGCGTCCCGAACGCGCCCGCGAAGCCCGTGAAGACGGTGCCATTCGGCGCATAGGCGAACCAACCGCCATATGCGCCCGACGGGTAGGTCCGCTGCGTTCCGCCGCCCCCGTTGCGCGCAGCCAACCCGAACTCGCCGCAGCCGCTGCCGGCGTGCTGGTCCACCGTCGGTGCGCCGGACGACTGCCAGACGAAGTCGTGGTGACCGTTGCCTGTCGCCCAATCGCACTGGCGGACGGTGTAGGTGCCAGCTGCGGCTGGAGGCGCGGCCGCGCAGCAGGTAACTGCGAGCGCGGCGGCTAGTCCGAGGACAAGACGGGAAAGACGAGGCACGGCGACTCCTTCGGTGGGATGCACTTCCCACCAAGGGACGCCTGGGGCGAAACCGCCCCCCTGAATCGCTTACCCGTGAATCAGCCAGCCGTCGGTCGCGCGAGCGGCCTCGAGGATCGTCTCGGCGAACGCGGGGTGCGGGTGGACCGAGCGGGCGAGCTCCGGATAGCCGCCCTCGAGGTCGCGGGCGACGACGAGCTCCTGGATCAGCTCGGCCGCCTTCGGGCCGACGATGTGGGCGCCGAGGATCTCGCCGTAGCGCTTGTCGCCGACGATCTTGACGAGGCCGGTGCGGTCGCCGTAGACGGTCGGGGCGCCGACGGCGCCCATCGGGATCTTGCCGACCGCGACGTCGTGGCCGGCCTCCTTGGCCTGTGCCTCGGTGAGCCCGAAGCTCGCGACCTGGGGTGAGCAGAAGGTGACGCGCGGGATGTAGTCGTGGTCGATCGGGTGCGTCGGCAGGCCGGCCGCGTCCTCGACGGCGATGATCCCCTCGTCGGATGCCTTGTGCGCGAGCGCGGGACCGGGCACGAGGTCGCCGATCGCGTAGACGTTCTCCTTCGAGGTGCGCAGCGCGCCGTCGACGACGATCAGGCCGCGCTCGTCGGTCTTGACGCCGGCCTCGTCGAGGCCCAGCCCCTCGATGTCGGTGCCGCGCCCGGCGGCGATGCAGAGCAGGTCGAACTCATGCTGCTCGCCGTTGATCGTCATCTTCACCGCGTCGCCGCTGTCCTCGGCGGACTCGACGTTGGCGCCGGTCACGATCTTCACGTTCTGCTTGGCGATCTCGCGCGCGCAGGCCCGTGCCGCGTCCTTGTCCTCGAGCGGCAGGATCTGGTCGAGCGCCTCGATCAGCGTCACCTCGGTGCCGAGCCGCCCGAACGCCGACGCGACCTCGGTGCCCGAGGCGCCGGCGCCGATCACCGCGAGCCGCTTCGGCTGCGAGTCGGTCAGCCACATGCCGGCGGTGTCGACGATCCGGCCGCCGAACTGCAGGCCGAGCAGCGGCTTGGCGACGGTTCCGGTCGCGAGCACGACCTTGCCGGCCTCGATCTCCTGGCCGTCGAACGATCCGCCGACCTTCACGTTGCCGTCCTCGGTCAGCGAGCCGTGGCCGTTGATGACCTCGATCTTGTTCTTGTCGAAGAGCATCGACACGCCGCCGACCATCGTCTTGATCACCTTGTCGCGGTGGCCCGCGGCGCCCGCGAAGTCGAAGCCGACGTCGCCGGTCGAGATGCCGAAGCGGTCGGCGGTGGTGACCTCCTTATAGGCATCGGCGACGCGCAGGACGGCCTTCGCGGGGATGCAGGCCTCGTTGAGGCAGCGGCCGCCGACGGTGTCGGCGCGCTCGATCACGGCGGTCTTCATGCCGAGCTGAGCGGCGCGGATCGCGGCCACGTAGCCACCCGGGCCGGAGCCGATGACGATGCAGTCGTAGGAGGAGTCAGGCATGCGGGCCAGACTATCCAAGCCGACTCAGCGGTCAGCGCCTGGGCGCTCTGGCATCTGGATCCGCGCCATCACCTTGACGAGCTTCCAGAACAGCGTTCCCGCCCCGGCGATCACCGCGAGCGCAATCAGCAGGGCGACGACGCTCTCGGCGCGGGTCAACAGCACGCCGAAGATTACGAGCGCGAGCGCCAGCACCGCCTCCATGCCGAGTACGCCCCAGTAGCGCATCCGCCAGCAGCCGTAGGCGACGATGAACATCAGGCCGGAGTAGACGGCGATCCCGACCAGCGCCGGCCGCTCGCCCTGGACCTCGACGCCGGCGACGTAGGAGACGAGGTTGGCCGCGCCGAGCGCGAAGGAGAGCACCGCGGCGATCGTCACCGGCAGTGGCCGCTCGTCCTGGCCGAGCGGTTTCAGCGCCGCGCGCGCGGCCTCGTCCTTGGCGCGCCCGCGGGCGTAGCCGCGCGCCATCCGGTCCTGGCCGCTCTCGGGAGCCGCTCCGTCCCCGTTAGCGGCCGAGCGGCTCTCCGCCGCGGCGCTGCGCTGGCGCTGCTTGCGTCGCTTGCGGCTACTGCGTTGCGCCAAGGCTGGCCTCCTCGAGACCGGCGCGCAGGAACGCGGCAGCCGCGCCAGGGTCGGCCGCGTCGCGGATCGCGCGCACCACGACGACCCGCTCGGCCCCCGCGGCGGCGACGTCGTCGACGTTGCCGCCATCGATCCCGCCGATCGCGAACCACGGCTGCGGCGGCCGCAGCGCGGCGGCGGCACGGACGTACTCCAGACCGGTCGCGGGGCGCCCCGGCTTGGTCGGCGTCTCCCAGACCGGACCGACGCTGAGCTGGTCGGCGCCGGCCTCGATGCCGGCCTCGAGCTGCGCGGGGGTGTGGGTCGACAGCCCGACCAGCAGCTCAGGGCCGCCGGCCGCGCGCGCCTCGGCGATCGGCATGTCGTCCTGGCCGACGTGGACGCCGTCGGCGCCGGCGCTCAGCGCGAGGTCGGGGCGGTCGTTGATCCACAGCAGCGCGCCGTGGATGTCGCAGAGCGTGCGCCAGACGGCGGCGCGCTCCAGCAGCGTCGCGTCGTCGAGCTCGGGATCGCGCAGCTGGACCATGTCGACTCCGCCCGACAGCGCCGCGTCGAGCGCGCCGTCGTCCATGCCGCCGTCGGTGACCAGGTAGAGGCGCGCCTCGCTGAGCCGCTCGCGTCGTTCCGCTGCCGTCCTCATGCTCGCCATCCTCGCAGAGGAGCACGGCGTCACAGGGGTACCTTGTAGGCGATGGAACGCGCTTACGACCTGATCGTGGTCGGGGCCGGGGCGATCGGCCTCAGCTGCGCCTGGCGCTGCGTCCAGGCTGGCATGTCGGTGCTCGCGATCGAGCGCGAGCAGCCGGGTGCCGGCGCCTCCGGTGTCGCGGCCGGGATGCTCGCCCCGATCACCGAGGCGACCTTCGGCGAGCAGCCGCTGCTTGAGCTCAACCTCGAGGCCCGCGCTCAGTGGCCGGCCTTCGCGGCGGAGCTCGAGGAGCTGACCGCGCTGCCGACCGGCTACGCCGACTGCGGGGCGCTGGTCGTAGCCGCCGACCGTGACGACACCGAGGAGCTGCGCCGGCTGCACGCGTTTCAGGTCGAGCTGGGGCTCGACGCCGAGTGGTTGCCGCCGCGCGCGGCCCGCGAGCGCGAGCCGGCACTGTCGCCACGGATTGGTGGGGCGATCTACGCGCCGCAGGACGGCCAGGTCGATCCGGCCGCGGTTGTCCGTGCGCTCGCTTTCGCGTTCGCCGCCGCTGGCGGTGAGCTGCGCACGGGACTCGAGGTCACAGGCATCGACACGGCCGGCGGTCGCGTCGGAGGAGTGGAGGTCGTGCCCGTCGACGGCGACCCCGACCCGGATCAGTTGCGCGTCGCGGGCCTCGACGAGCGCCAGACGATCCCCGCCGCGGCGGTGCTCATTGCCGCCGGCGCCTGGAGCGCCGAAGGTGCCCTGGCCACCGAGGCTTCGGCGCCGCCGATCCGTCCCGTCAAGGGTCAGCTGCTCGAGTTGCGCGTTCGGCGTGGCTACCGCCCGCCGGCGCGGCACATCGTGCGCACGCCGCGCTGCTACCTCGTCACGCGTCCAGACGGTCGGGTCGTGCTCGGCGCGACCCAGGAGGAGCAGGGCTTCGACACGGCGATCACTGCCGACGGGGTGCACCGCCTGCTCGAGGCGGCCTGGGAGGTGTTGCCCGACGCCGGCGAGCTCGAGCTGGTCGCGGCGCGCGCCGGCCTGCGGCCCGGGACGCCCGACAACGCGCCCGCGATCGGCTCCGGCGACATCGAGGGACTGTTGTGGGCGACCGGCCACCACCGCAACGGCGTGATGCTCGCTCCGTCGACGGGGCGCGCGATCGCCGCGCTGCTCGTCGACGGCGAGCTGCCCGCTGCCTTCCGCGCGTTCGCCGCCGATCGCTTCCACGGTGGGGTGCGCGCATGACGGTGACGGTGACGCTCAACGGCGAGCCGCGCGAGCTGCCGGCGGGCGCGACGGTCGCCGACGCGGTCGAAGCGGTCGGCGCTCCCGCCGACGGCCGCGGGGTCGCGGCCGCGGTCGACGGCGAGGTCGTGCCGCGCAGCACCTGGGCGTCGCACGCCTTGACGCCCGAGGACCGCGTCGAGGTCTTGCAGGCGGTTCAGGGAGGATGAGCCGATGAGCGCCTTGGAGATAGCCGACCGCAGCTTCGACTCGCGCCTGATCATCGGCACCGGCGGCTTCCGCAGCCTCGATTCGATGCGTGAGGCGGTGCGCGCGTCCGGCGCCGAGATGGCGACGGTCGCGCTGCGCCGGGTCGATCCTGCCTCGCGCGGCTCGATCCTCGAGGTGCTCGACGACTGCGGCTGCTTCGTCCTGCCGAACACCGCTGGCTGCTTCACCGCTCGCGACGCGGTCACGACCGCGAAGCTCGCCCGCGAGGCGCTCGAGACCGACTGGGTCAAGCTCGAGGTGATCGGCGACGACAAGACGCTGCTGCCCGACCCCGCCGAGCTGCTCGCCGCGGCCGAGGAGCTCGTCGCCGACGGCTTCACCGTCCTGCCCTACACCAGCGACGACCCGATCCTCGCCCGGCGGCTCGAGGACGCCGGCTGCGCCGCGGTGATGCCGCTCGGCTCGCCGATTGGCAGCGGCATGGGCATCGCGAACCCGTACAACCTGCGCCTGATCGTCGAGGCCGCGCGCGTCCCGGTGATCCTCGACGCTGGGATCGGCACCGCCTCCGACGCCGCGCTTGCGATGGAGGCCGGCTGCGACGCGGTGCTGCTCGCCAGCGCCGTCTCGCGTGCCGAGGACCCGGCCGCGATGGCGACCGCGATGCGCAAAGCGGTCGAGGCCGGCTACGCCGCCCGCCACGCCGGTCGCATCCCGCGTCGGCTCTACGGCGAGGCGTCGAGTCCCGCCGAGGGCCTGGCCGAGCTCACGTGAGCTCCGAGAACCTGCCCGAGCAGAGCGCGCTCGACCGGCTTGCCGCCGACTGGACAGCGGCCTGGACGACGGACGGTGGCTTCGCGTCCTGCTGCAGCGCCGAGCTGACTTACGAGGACCCGCTCGCGGCGCAGCCGCTGATCGGCCTGGTCGAGCTCGAGGCTCACGCCGCCAAGCTGCGCGACGCGTTCCCGGACGCCCGCATCGAGCAGACGGCGCCGCCACTCGCCCGCGGCGACTACGCCTGCGTTCCGTGGAAGCTGGTCGGAACCAACCGCGGCCCGCTCGCGATGCTGCCCGCCACCGATCGCTTCGTCACGCTGCACGGCCTGCACTACCTCGAGCTGACAGACGGTCGCGTCCGCCGCGCGCGCGGCTTCCTCGATCTCTACGACGCCGCGACGCAGCTCGGCCTGCTCCCCGCCCGCGGTGGCTGGGGGGAGCAGGCGCTGATGTTGCTCAGAGGCTTCGGTCTAAGACGCTAGGCGCCGGCTCACTGCACCGTTATCGAGCCGTTCTGGCCTGAGTGGATGGTGCAGTGGTAGGCGATCTTGCCGGGAGTGGTGAAGGTCTCCTCGAAGGTGTCGCCGGGCTGCAACGTGCCGGAGTCGAAGTCTGGTCCCGGACCCTCCTCCTTGGTGACCGTGTGCGGCAGCTTGCCGGTGTTCGTCCACTTGACGGTCACGCCCTTCTTGACGGTCTCGTCCTTGGGATCGAAGTCGATGTCGACGATCTCGACGGCGACCTGCTTGCCGGCCGCGGCTCCGCCACCGGAGGCCTGCTTCTCGGTCGTCGCGGTCTGCTCGGTGGTCGTGGCGTTGCCGCTGTCGCCCGAGTCGCTGTCGTCGTCGCCACAGCCAACGGCCACCAGGCCGAGGACCAGACACGCGCTGATCGCTGCAAGGAACTGCTTCATACCGGACCTCCTCTGAACGGGTGAGACCAGCGTACTCCCGTGAGCGGCAGGCGTCAGATCAGGAGACGAGCAGCTCCAGCAAGGCCTTCTGGGCGTGCAGGCGGTTCTCGGCCTGGTCCCAGACGGCCGAGCGCGGTCCGTAGAGAACGTCGGCGGTGATCTCCTCGCCGGGATGGGCCGGCAGGCAGTGGAGCGCGATCGCGTCGTCGCGCGCGGCGGCCAGCAGTGCGTCGTCGATCCGGTAGGGCTCGAGCGCCACTCGACGCGCGGCGGCCTCGCTCGGGTCGTCGCCCATGCTGACCCAGACGTCGGCATAGACCGCGTGCGCACTGGCAG
>CBFGZN010000104.1:0-8750 GCA_965653255.1 uncultured Solirubrobacterales bacterium
AGGATTTCGTCCGCGCGACGCGCTGTATCGCGAACGCCGCTGCGGCCCAACGCAGCGAATGGAACATCTCGAACCTGACCGGCCCGCAAGCGAAGTCGTTCGGCTAATGCCTCGCGTGCCACCGCCGATACCGACGTTCCTTGACGCCGGGCCTCGCGATCGAGCGCTTGGGCCATGTCGTCGGGCAGGCTAATCGTTGTGCGCTTCATACGCTCATACTATCATTGCGCGGGACGGCGAGTTCCGTATCCGGTCATGCGGCGGCCAGCGTGCGCCCTTCGCGAACGACATGATGGATCAGCGTGCCCGGCACTTCTCGCCACTCGTTGGCTTCATCCTCGCTGACGAGAATCAGGTTGATAGGCACGCCGAGGCCGCGAAGCGCGCTACGTAAGCGGACGAACTCGGCGCTGCGGTCAGGGATGCTGAGCTGAATCACTAGAAGGTCGAGGTGCGAGTCCGCTGCAGCGCATCCCCCAGCGTGTGGACCGAACAGGATCACGGTAGAGGGAAAGGTCGCTGCTGCTAAGAGGCGATGGCCAACTCTCTGGATCACGGGTTCGGACAGCACAGGATCGAAACTACCTGAAGCCTTCCGGGCTCAGGGCGGCAGGCACCTAGTTGGCCTCCGCGGGTGGCGACGATTTTGCGTTTGCGGCGCAGGCGTAGCGAGCGGAGCGTCCGGGCGGAGCCCCTCCCGTCGATCAACGAAAGCGCCCTCCACCGCGGACCCGCGCCAGGGACGGGGCGGAGTCCCAGCGGAGCCGCGGAGCCGAGCATGCAAACCAAAATCGGAGACAGGACCCGCGGGCAGCCACGCCCCAGCCCTAGCTGGGTAGGACCCGCCGGGCGACAGCGGAGAGCTGGGCTCGAGTGACGGCGCCGATGGCGAGGAGGACACCGGCGTAGACCGCCGCGCCGACGATGCTGCCAATGATGAGGAGCGGTAGCGCGACGCTGCCGGTTCCGAAGAGGAAGAGGACGCCGGACATGGCGGTGACGGCGAGCATGGCCTGGGCGAAGGCCTTGGCGAGGGGCTTCATGCGGGTGCCGAGCAGGCGGTGGCAGATCCAGAGGTGGCCGAGGACGTAGACGAGATAGGCGACGTCGGTGCCGATGGCTCCGGCGACGATGCCGATCTTGGAGAGCAGTAGGAGGTCGATGATGACGTTGATGGCGAGCGCGCCGATGGCGAGTGGGATGCGGCGCTTGGCCTCGCCGAGGTAGTTGACGGCGGAGGCGAGGACGGGGGAGATGGCCATCAGGAAGGCGAAGGGGGCGAGGGCACGGAGGACGTCGGCGGTCTCGGCGTAGCCGCTGCCGAAGACGAGCTCTGTGAGTGGCTCGGCCCAGACGATCAACGGGGCGACGAAGACGCCTTGGAGCAGCATCAGGCCGGCGAGCGAGCGCTCGAAGACGGCGGTGTTGGGGCCCTCCTCGCTTTTCGCGACGCGCGGCGAGACGCCGGTGGCGACGGCGGCGCCGACGTAGGCGGTGAGGGTCAGGGCGCGGGTGGCGGCCTCGAACTGGCCGACGGCGGTGACGTCGAGGATCGCGCCGATCAGCAGGACGTCGATGCGGCTGAAGAGAGTGAAGGCGCCGTCGATGATTAGCAGCGCGGAGCCGTAGCCGAGGATCTTCTTGACGTTGCCGTCGGGGGCGGCGCGCTCGCTGCCGCGCAGGCCGAGCATGCGGATCACGAGTACGAGGCCGAAGCCGGCGGCGAACAGATAGGCGCCGGCGCGGCCGGCCATCGCGCCGGAGACGCCGAGGCCGCCGGCGACCAGGGCGATCGAGGCGAACGTCTCGATGGCGCTCTCGGCGGAGACGATGCGCAGGTAGACGGAGACACGGCCCTCGGCCTCGAAGATCTGGTCGTAGAGCTGGACGATGCTCTGGCCGAAGACGGCGAGCGAGACGATCCGGATCGGCCAGGTCAGCTCGGGGGTGTTGTAGGCGTCGGCGATCGGCGCGGCGAGCGCGGCCAGCACGAGGCAGAAGAGGCCGGAGACGATCAGCTTCAGCTTCAGCGCGTCGAAGACGACGCCGCGAACGGCGGGGCGGTCGTGGTGCAGCTCGGCCATGAAGCGCGAGGTGGCGTTCGGGATGCCGAGGTTCGACGGCAGCAGGACGAGCGAGCCGATGCTCATCGCGAGCGCGAAGACGCCGAACTCCTCCGGGCCGAGCGCGCGCGTCAGGTAGATCAGCAGCACCGTCGAGAAGACGGCGCTGATCACGCTGATCACGAACGAGAAGCCGACGTTGCGCGCGATGCTCTCGCGGCCGGACTCGCCGGCGGGGGGCTGGGCCGAGCTCACGGGTCGCGCAGGAAGTCCGCCAGCCGGGCGCACTCGGCCTCGAGCGTGTGGTCGCGGACGCGCGCCAGGCCGCCGGCGCGCAGTCGCTCGCGCAGCTCGGGGTCGGCCGCCAGCCGCTCGAGCGCGTCGGCGGCGGCGCCGGCATCGGCGGGCGGGATCAGCAGCGCGTCGTCGCCGACCGCCTCGGGGACGCCACCGACCGCGGTCGCGACGATCGGCAGGCCGGCGGCGAACGCCTCGAACATGATCTGCGGCACGCCCTCGGTGAACGAGACGTGCAGCATTGCCTGGCTCGAGCGGTAGAGCTGTGGCAGGCCGTCGCTGACCGGTACGTAGCCGAGCATCCGCGCGCCGTCGTCGTCGACGCCGAGCTCGGCGAGTCGCTCACGCAGCGCGCGGTCGAGCGGGCCCTCGCCGCAGATGTCGAGTCGCCAGCGCGGGTCGCGGCGGCGCAGCTCGGCGATCACGTCGGCAAGCAGCAGCGGGTTCTTCTCGGCCTCGAGCCGGCCGACGCTGAGCGCACGCAGCTCGTCGCCGTCCCAGTTCTGCGCTGGCAGCTCGTCCGGCAGCTCGGCCGCGCGGATCAGCGACACCGAGATCGGCAGCAGTTTCGGCGCGCGGCGGTACTTGCGCGCGAGGTCGGGGCCGACGACGACCGTCGGACACCAGCGCGACAGCAGCCGGTAGCTGCCCTCGAGCGCGTCGGCGGCGAGCTGGATGCCGCGCCGGCCGGGGTGCTTGGTGCGCGCGTAGGTCGGCAGGTCCTGACGCACACCGAGGATCACGCGCTTGCGGCGCAGCGCCGCAAGCGCCGCGAAGCCGAGGCAGGTGGGGTGGGGGCCGAGCAGCCAGACCGCGTCGACGTCGTCGAGCACGCGCCAGAAGCGCCGCATCGAGCCGATCAGCGCCCCGATCACGTCGAACGGCTTGGCGAGCGTCTCGTACCAGGGCAGTGGCACGAACTCGATGCCGTCCGGAAGCGGGTAGTGCGACAGCTCGGCGCGGCCCTCGTCGGGGTGGGTGCGGCCGGGCATCACGAGCCGGTCGACCTGCTCGGCGAGGCCGCCGAGGAAGACGATGAATGCCCGCTCGGTCCAGAAGCGGCCCTCCGCCCGCCAGAAGCGGTAGTCGCAGTAGACGGCGAGCCGCACCGTCAGTCGTTCCCGCGTGCGAGCTGCGTGACCGCCTTGACTGGCGGTCCGAAGCGCAGCGATCCCGCTAGGAAGCCGAATCCGTAGGGGAGGTGCATGCAGGCGAACACGGCCGGCAGCGACAGCGCGTCGCGCGGGTTGACGGCGAGCGCCTGCTCGCCGGTCACCGCGACGACGGCGATCAGGTAGGCGGCGACGCCGAGCCGCGCCAGCGAGCGCACGCCGCGCAGCGGCAGCGCCGAGGCGATCAGCGCCGCCGCGAGCCCTGGCGCGAGGACGTGCGAGGGACGCATGCTCGCTGGATGGCGCGACGAGGTCTTGGCGCGGTAGAAGCCGTAGCGCCAGTACTGGCGCGCGAGCGCGCGGAGGCTGTCGCGGGGGATGTACTGGGCGCCCATCTCCGGCACGCAGACGATCCGCCCGCCGTCCTCGCGGATCCGGGCGGCGAGCTCGGAGTCCTGGTCGTTGGGCCAGCCTTCGTCCCAGCCGCCCTGGGCGTCGAGCGTCGCGCGCGTCCAGATGCCGGTGAAGCCGCTGTCGACTTCGAACTCGGCGTCGCGGCTGTGGCGGAAGCTCGCGCCGCCGGTTCCCAGCCGCGTCGACAGCGCGAGCGCGACGCGGCGCGACCAGGTGTTGTCGCCCTCGGCGAGCTGCGGCCCGCTGACGTGCGCGACGCCGCCGCGCTGCAACCGGCCGACGCCGATCGACAGGTAGTTGGGTGGGTAGTGCGTGTGCGCGTCCATCCGCGCGATGTAGTCGCCACGCGCGGCGCGCAGGCCGATGTTGAGCGCTATCGGCGTGCTGCGCTGGGGGTTGTCGAGCAGCCGCACCCGTGGGTCCTCGGCGGCCAGCTCGCGGAGGATCTCCGGCGTGCGGTCCGCAGAGCCGCCGTCGATGAAGAGGAACTCGGCGCTGCCGGCGAAGTCCTGGGCGCGCATCGCCTCCGCCGCGGCACGGATGTGCCGCTCCTCGTTGAGGACGGGCACCAGCACGCTTACGTCGACACGGTCCATCAGAGAGGGCGGGGAGGAGGCGCTGAGTGTCTCAGTTGGAGGCTAGGTCCCGTGCCTCGCCCAGGATGAAGTCGGGGGCCGGCAGGTCCTCCTCCTGGGTGCGCTCGATCAGCGCGTGGAGGGTCTGGAGGCAGATCAGCAGGTCGAAGCGCGCCGAGCGGTGCTTGATGTAGTAGAGGTCGTGGCAGGTCTTCCAGGCGGTGCCGGCGTGGCTGCCGGCATAGCCGCAGCGGACCTGCGCCCAGCCGGTCAGGCCCGGCTTGACCAGCGCGCGCCGCTCGTAGTGGGGGACGACGCCGCTGAGGTCCTCGACGAGATCCGGCGGCTCGGGCCGTGGCCCGACCAGTGAGATGTCGCCGCGCAGCACCTGCAGCAGCTGCGGCAGCTCGTTGAGGTGGCCCTTGCGCAGGATCCGCCCGGCGCGCGTGATCAGCTCCTCCTCGGAACGGCCAGCCTCGAACTGGTCGTCGGCGTCGGGGACCAGCGTGCGGAACTTGATCATGTCGAACGGCTGCCCCTCCTCGCCGACGCGGGGCTGGCGGTAGAAGACCGGCCCGCCGTCGAGCTTGACGGCGATCGCGCTGAGGATCAGCAGCGGCGAGGCGAGCAGCGTCAGCGTGCCCGACACGGCGATGTCGAGCCCGCGCTTGGTGAGTGGCGACGACGGCGAGAAGCGCGGGTGCATGATGAACTGGAACCACGCCGAGTTGATCGCGCCGATCGGCACGTGGCCGAGCACGTCCTCGTAGAGCGCGGTCGCCTCGATCATCCGCACCGGCAGGTCGAGGCAGGCCTTCGCGGTCTTCTCGAACACCTCCAGTCGCCGCTCTTGGGGCCCGACGACCAGCAGGTCGATGCCGGACGACTGAACGGCGCCGCGGACGACGGACATGTCGCCGAGCCAGGGGACGCCGGCGTGGCGGTCGTCCTGTTCGTCGATGTAGCCGACCACCTTGTACGAGCGGATGCCGTTCTCGGCGAGCTCAGCGGCGAGTCGCTGGGTGAAGATCCCTGGGCCGATGACGCCGATCCGGATCGGCCGGCCGGTGATGAAGCGGTCCTCGAGCCACATCGCCAGCAGCGAGATCAGCACCGTCCCGAGCATCGTCGCGAGCGCGGTGCGCCCGCTCAGCGCGCCGGATCCCAGCAGCGACAGCAGCCAGGCGACGCCGACGCCGGCGACCGGGACGAGGATGTTGCCAAGCACCCGTGCCACAGGAACCAGGTGGAGCGGGAACTGCTGGATGCGCAGGATCGCGGCCGTCGCGGCGACAGCGACCAGCATCAGCACCGCGTCGGCGGCGTCGTCGGTGCGGATCAGCGTGATCGCGCCCGCGACGCTGGCCGGAGCGACCACGTACAGGATGCGGCTGTAGATCCGCCGCGCGTAGATCGCGCTGAGCGTCGGTGCGTTCGGAATCTCGGTCGTTGTGGAAGGCATGGATGGCTCGAGTGGAGCGCCCGGACGAGGAGTCCGGCTAACGTCATGGAACTTGACACGAGCGGTGCCCGATCCGACTGTCATAGTAGACCCATGACTCCCCCTGAGCGAGGAGCCGCAACCGCGCGTGCGGAGTCGGGCTGGCGTCACCCCCAAGTCGAGAACTCGGGCATCCAGCGCTACATCGAGACGGTTCGCGAGCGCTGGCGCCTCGTAGCCGTTGTGACAATTCTCACAATGGCCGTCGCCGTGCTCTATCTGGCGGTCGCCGCGAAGGTCTACGAGGCGGATGCGGATCTCCTGATCACGCCCGTCTCGGCCGACGATCCGGTGCTGAGCGGACTCGGGCTGATCCGCGAGTCCTCCGATCCGACGCGCGACGTCGAGACCGCCGCGCGCCTGGTGACCTCGCGCAACGTCGCCGATCTCGTGCGCGAGCAGTTGAACCTGCCGGACGATGCCGAGGCTGTCGCCGCCAAGGTCGACGCCGCCCCGGTCGCCCAGAGCAACATCGTCGCCGTCACGGCCAAGGCCGACAGCCCGGAGCTGGCGCGCGATCTGGCGAACGGGTTCGCAGACGGCGTGGTCGCCGTGCGGTCGGAGGAGCTGCGCGCCCAGCTCGATCCGCTGATCGAGCGGACGCGTGAGCGGATCCAGGATGGCGAGGGCACGTCCGCCGACGGAACCTCGCTGGTCAACGAGCTCGATCAGCTCGAGCGCTTGAAGATCGGCGGCGACCCGTCGCTGCGCGTCTCGACGCGTGCCGTCGCGCCGGACTCGCCCGTCGCTCCCCGCCCGATGCTGACCCTGGTCGCGGCGCTCTTCGGCGGCCTGATCCTCGGCATCGGCGGCGCGTTCGCCGTCCAGGCCTTCGACCCGCGGCTGCGGCGCGAGGAGCAGCTGCGCGACCGTTACAGCCTGCCGATCCTCGCCCGCATCCCGCGTGAGCGTGCCGGCGGCCAGCCAGCCGGCCTGCTGCGGCGCGGCGCCGGCGAGGGCCGCAAGCCACTCGGGCCGTCCGAGCTGTCGCCGCGGACCGTCGAGGCCTATCGCACGCTGCGAACCGTCATCTCGATCGGCGCCGAGGAGACCGATACCGGTCGCGCGATCCTCGTCACCGGACCGTCGCCGGCCGAGGGCAAGACGACCACCGCGGTCAACCTCGCGACGTCGTTCGCCCTGGCCGGCAAGAAGGTGATCCTGATCGAGGCCGACTTCCGCCGCCCCAGCGTCGCGCGTGCGCTGCGCGTCCGCCCGCGGGTGCGTGTCGAGAAGGTGCTGCTCGGTGACGCGAACCTGTCGGACGCGCTGGTCTCGACCGAGCTGCTCGGCGACGATCTGCGCGTGCTGCCGGCCGTCCGCACGAGCGACCGGATCTCCGAGCTGCTGTCGCTGCCGGTCGCGCGCAAGCTGCTCGACGACGCGCGGCAGCTCGCCGACGTCGTGGTTCTCGACACGCCGCCGCTGACCGAGGTGATCGACGCGCTGCCGCTGGCCCGCTACGTCGACGACGTCCTGATCGTCTGCCGCCTCGGCGCGACCAACCTCGACCGCCTGTCCCGGCTCAGCGACGTCCTCTCGCAGAACGAGATCGAGCCGACCGGCTTCGTGGTGGTCGGCTCGGGCAGCTCCGACGAGGAGAGCTACTACATGTCAGGTCGCAAGGAGACGTTCGAGGAGCCCAGCGGCCGCGCCGACGGAAGCAACGGCCGCACAGCGGCCAAGCGATCGCCGGCAGCCCGTTCCTGAGGGCGCCATGGCGGCGCGACTCGAGCGGCTGCCAGTCCCGTGGACACACCTCGCCGTGCTCGGCGCCGCCGTGCTGGTGGGGCTGCTCGCCGGACTCAACCCGATGTTCGCGCTCGCGGCGGTGTTCGGGATGGCGTTCGTCGGGATCGCGCTCGCCAACCTGACAGCCGGCCTCTGCGTCTTCGCCGTCCTGACGTTCGTCGACTCGGTGCTGCCGGCAGGTGGCGCGCTGTCGGCGCCGAAGCTGATGGGCGCGCTGCTGATGGTCTCGTGGCTGGCGCACCTGACGACCGACGAGGGGCGCCGCCGGCGGCTGTTCGAGCACCCCGGCTTCCTCTACGTGCTCGCGTTGTTCGTCCTCTGGGTGACGTTCAGCCTGATGTGGGCGGAGGAGTCGGCGCCGGTCCTCGACGCGGCGTTCCGCTATCTCCCCAACGCGCTGCTGTTCCCGATCACCTACTGGGCGATCTCGCGCTGACCGGCGCCACCGGCAACGCGAACGAGACCGCCGCGGCGCTCGGAGCCGGCGCGGCGCTGGCGGCGGCGCTTGCGTTGGCGCTCAAGGAGCCCGCGTTGCGGGTCGCCGCCGCGTTCATCCTGCCGCTCTGCCTCTATTCGATGTTCCTGACGCTGTCGCGCGGCGCCCTGGTCGCGCTGGCGGCGATGCTCGTGACGACAGTCGTGATCGCGGGGCGCAGGCGCGGACCGGCGCTGGCCGCGGCGGCGGTCGCGGCGCTGTTCTGCGTCGGCTACTTCGCGGTCATAGCGCCACCCGAGGCGACCCAGCGGCTGTTCGAGTCCGACGGCGGCGCCGGCCGCAGCGACATCTGGCGTGTCGGCTGGCGGATGGTCGAGGCCAATCCGGTCGCCGGGGTGGGGGCGGGGAACTTCGCCAACACGTCGGTCCACTACCTGATCGAGCCAGGCGCGATCGTCCGCGATGAGTACATCGTCGACACCCCCAAGGTCGCTCACAACATGTACCTGGAGATCCTCGCCGAGCTGGGCGTCCACGACATGATCCTCTTGACGAACAGCCACCACACGCCTGTTGCGCTGGGCGGGTACGGCCTCGCCA
>CBFGZN010000105.1:0-8668 GCA_965653255.1 uncultured Solirubrobacterales bacterium
CGTGCCGGTGATGATCTTGCCCTTGTTGAGCACGATCACGGCGAAGCCGCGCTTAGCGGTGATCGGCGACGCGTAGGCCGAGTTCGCCTGCGGCTTGACCGTCTTCTTCTTGGCGTCCGCGGCTGGGATGACGGCGGCGGTGGCGGCCACCACGGCGGCGAGTCCAATCGCGAGCACGCGCCCGCGGCGGTTCGGAGATGTCATAGCTGGAGAGATCCCTTTCGGTTAGGAGTGCTCGACGGCGAGCACGCGCATCGTACGGGTGCCGGACGGCGTCTCCAGCGTCGCGTCGTCGCCGACCTTCCGCCCGGCGAGTGCCTTGCCGACGGGAGAGTCGATCGAGATCAGCCCGGAGCTCGGGTCGGCCTCGACCTTCGGGACGAGCTTGTGGCTCAGCTCCTTGCCGCTCTTCTCGTCCTTGTAGGTGACGGTCGTGCCCATGCCGGCGACGTCGCCGTCGGCGGTCTCGACGATCTCGGCCGAGCGCAGCTGGTCGCGCAGGCCGGCGATCTTCGCCTCGAGCATCGCGGCCTCCTCCTTGGCGGCGTGGTACTCGGCGTTCTCCTTGAGGTCGCCCCACTCGCGCGCGGTCTTGATGCGGGCGGCGATCTCGCGCCGGCCCTCGCCTTCGAGGCGCTCGATCTCCTCGGTTATGCGGGCGTGGGCGCTGGGGGTGAGCTTCGTGGTGTCTGACATGGAAGGGGAGACCCTAGCGGCGTTTCCGGCCAGATAGTGTACAGTTGTACATGTACAAACGTACAGATTGAGGAGCCAGTCATGTCCCCCGCCATCCTGCTTGTCATCGCGATCCTCTCGGAGGTGGTCGGCACCGTCCTGTTGCGCGTCTCCGACGGGATGTCGAAGCTCGTGCCGTCGGTCGGGATGCTCGCCGCCTACGCGGTGTCCGTCTACATGCTCGCGCTAGTGCTCAAGCACTTCGACATTGGCTTCACCTACGCCGTCTGGTCGGGGGTCGGCACCGCGGCGATTGCCGTCATCGGCGTCGCCGCCTGGGGCGAGCCGATGGGCGCCCTCAAGGTGCTCAGCATCGCCGCGGTCATCGCCGGCGTCGTCGGCCTCAACGTCTCGGCGGCGCACTGATGGCGGTAGCAACCCGCGGGGCCGCCCGCCGGCTGGCCCTGCTCGACGCGACCGTCCGCGTGATCGGCCGCGGCGGCATCGCCGCCGTCGACCACCGTGCCGTCGCCGCTGAGGCCGGCGTCCCGCTCGGCTCGACGACCTACTACTTCGACTCCAAGGACGACATGGTCGCCCGCGCGCTCGAGCACGTCGCCGAGCGCGAGGCCGAGCGCCTGCGCGCCGAGTCCGCGGGCGGCGCGCTCGACGTCGGCCCCGACCTGCTCCCCGAGCGCCTCGCCGACGTCGTCATCCACGCCTGGGCCGGCGATCGCGTCATCCTCCTGGCCCAGTACGAGCTCTACCTCGAGTCGGCCCGCCGTCCCGACCTCCGTCCGGCCGCCGAGCGCTGGGACCGCGCCTACCGCCACCTCCTCCAGCACGCCCTCGAACTGCTCGGCGTTGCCGACCCTCCCCGCCGAGCCCGCCTCCTCTGCGCCGGCCTCGACGGCCTCCTACTCGACCACGTCGCCACCGCCAGCGACCCCTCCGAGCTCCGCTCGCTCGCCATCGACCTGATCGAAAGAATCGCCGCGCCCTAGCTCAGCCCCTTACGCTTGCCCCCATGACGCGCGCCGAGGCTGAGCAGGAGCGGGACCGGCTGACCCGCGAGCATCCCGACCGGGCCACCCACCGCTGGATGGCCCGCGCCGACGACGCCGGCGATTGGTCGGTCGTCAAGGTCGGCATCCCACCGACCGGTCGCATCGACCCGCTCAGAGCGACGACCGAGTCGAAGCCGCGGCCGCCTCAGGCCGACGACCCACGCAGCGCCTACGACCGCAACGTGGGCGGGCCCTATATGTAGATCACGGATCGGTTTGGCGCTCGCAGCCGGTAGAGCACGTGGGGCAGCCCCGCGCGCTGAATGTCGCGGTCGTATGTCATTCCAAGTTTCTCCATCACTCGCCGTGAGGCGATGTTCTCCGGCATGGTGAAGGAATAGATCTCGTCCAGGCCGAGCGGCCCGAACCCGTGCTCCGAGGCGGCGCGCGCCGCCTCAGTCGCGAGCCCGCGGGTCCAGTAAGCCGGGAACAACGTCCACCCGACCTCGACCACTTCGTCGGCGTCAATCACTGTCCGCTGCAGCCCGACCTCCCCGACGTACTCGCCGCTGTCTCGCTCGCGCAGAAACCACCAGCCAAACCCATTGGTGCGCCAATGCACCATGAAACGCGCCAGCATCTGCTTGGCCTGCGCCGGCGAGCGCGGCCCAGAACCCTCAGCCCCGTCGCGCTCATCGGGCCAAATCCAAGCCGCGACCTCCGGATCGCCGAACAGCGCCACCGCGACATCAAGGTGTTTCTCGGAGGCTGGCTCGCCCACCAATCGCTCGGTTTGGAGCAAGGGCACGACATGATCTTCCACGCTTGTGGGGGCTAGTGCCCGGACAAACGTGGAAGATCGACTACGGCGTCGGTCGGCTCAACCGCAACCGGTGTTGTTGCCGCAGCTCGAGCACGTGTAGCAAGTGCCGGTGCGCTGCATCATGCCGCCGCACTGGGAGCAGGCGGGGCCGAGGTCGAGGCCAGTGATCTTGGCCGGGGCGGCGATGGGCGGGTCATCGGTCATTGCCGAGGCGGCGGGCGCTGGAGCGCTCGCGGTGGGGGCGCCGTTGCCGGAGCCGTTCCCGCCATTGCCGTTCCCCCCGTTGCCGTTGGCGACCTTCGCCGGGCCGGCGGTGTCGCCGCGCAGCGCGGCCTCCTCGGCCGCCTTGCGCGCCTTGACCTCCGCGGTCATGATCCCCAGCTCCTCCTGGACGTCGACGTCGAGGAAGCGCGAGGCGAGCCAGCGCATGATGTAGTCGGGCAGCGACTTGGCGAATGGGATCTCCTGGTTGCCGGTGATCCCCTCCGGGTCGAAGCGCATGTAGGAGAACTTGCGCACGAGCGTCTCGAGCGGCACTCCGTACTGCAGGGCGATCGAGATCGACGTCGCGAACGCGTTCATCATGCCGCGCAGCGTCGAGCCCTCCTTGCCGATGTCGGTCAGGAAGATCTCGCCGACCGTGCCGTCCTCGTACATGCCGGCCGTGATGTAGCCCTCGTGGCCGCCGAGCGAGAACTTGTGCGTGATCGACTGGCGCTCGCGCGGCATCCGCTTGCGCCGCGGCCCGACCTCGGCGATCGCGGCCTTGACCGCCGCGTCGATCTTCGCCTGCGTGTCGGCGGGCTCGTCCTGCTGCGCGTCGGTGCGCAGCGCCTGCGCGGTCTTCGAGCCGTCGCGGTAGATCGCGAGCGCCTTCAGGCCGAGCTTCCAGCCCTCCATGTAGGTCTCGGAGATGTCCTCGATCGTCGCCTCGGCCGGCAGGTTGACCGTCTTCGAGATCGCGCCCGAGAGGAACGGCTGGGCCGCGGCCATCATCTTGATGTGGCCCATGTGACTGATCGCGCGTGAGCCGACGGCGACGTCGAACACCGGCAGGTGTTCCTCCTTCAGCCCCGGGGCGCCGACGATCGTGCTGTTCTCGGCGATGTGCGCCTCGATCTGCTCGACCTCCTGGTCGGAGTAGCCGAGCGTCCGCAGCGCCTCCGGCACGGTGCGGTTGACGATCGTCATGTTGCCGCCGCCGACGAGCTCCTTGAACTTGACCAGCGAGAAGTCCGGCTCGATGCCGGTCGTGTCGCAGTCCATCAGGAAGGAGATCGTCCCGGTCGGCGCGAGCACCGTCGCCTGCGCGTTGCGGTAGCCGAACTCCTCGCCGAGCTCGATCGCCTCGTCCCACGAGCGCTTGGCCGCGTCGAGCAGCGGCTCCTCGACGAGGCCGGCGTCGATGTCGTCGGCCGCCGCGCGGTGCTTGCGCATCACGTGGAGGTGCGGGTCGCGGTTCTCCTCGAACTTCTCGTAGGGACCGACGGCCGCGGCGATCTCGGCCGACTTGCGGTAGGCGCGGCCGGTCATCAGCGCGGTCAGGGCGCCGGCGACCGCGCGACCCTCGTCGGAGTCGTAGGGGAGGCCATTGCTCATCAGCAGCGCGCCGAGGTTGGCGTAGCCGAGGCCGAGCTGGCGGAACGCGACGGCGTTGCGGCCGATCTCCTCGGTCGGGTAGCTCGACGGCGAGACGACGATCTCCTGCGCGAGGATCAGCACGTCGACGACGTGCTCGTAGGCCTCGACGTCGAACGTGCCGTCGGCGCGGCGGAACTTCATCAGGTTGATCGACGCCAGGTTGCAAGCCGAGTCGTCGACGTGCATGTACTCCGAGCACGGGTTCGACGCGTTGATCCGGCCCGAGTTCGGGCAGGTGTGCCAGTCGTTGATCGTCGTGTCGTACTGGACGCCCGGATCGGCGCAGCGCCATGCCGCGTCCGAGATCTGGCGCAGCACGTCGGCCGCGTCGTGGGTTGCGACCGGAGTGCCGTCGCCGCGCGACAGCAGCTCCCACTCCTCGCCGCGCTCGGCGCGCGACATGAACTCGTCGGTGACGCGCACCGAGTTGTTGGCGTTCTGGTACTGGATCGAGGTGAAGCCGTCGCCGTCGATCGACATGTCGAAGCCGGCGTCGCGCAGCGCGCCCGCCTTCTCCTCCTCGCGCGCCTTGCACCAGACGAAGTCGAGGACGTCGGGGTGGTCGACGTCGAGCACGACCATCTTCGCCGCGCGGCGGGTCTTGCCGCCCGACTTGATCGTGCCGGCCCAGGAGTCCGCGCCACGCATGAAGGAGACAGGCCCGGACGCCGTGCCGCCCTTCGCGAGGTGCTCCATCGAGCCGCGGATGTTCGAGAGGTTGATCCCCGAGCCGGAGCCGCCGCGGAAGATCTTGCCCTCCTTGGTGTTCCAGTCGAGGATCGACTCCATCGTGTCCTCGACGCTGAGGATGAAGCAGGCCGAGCACTGCGGGTGCTCCTCGAAGCCGACGTTGAACCAGACCGGCGAGTTGAACGCCGCCTGCTGGTGGAGCAGGATGTGGGTCAGCTCGGCCTCGAAGGCGTCGGCGTCCTCAGCGCTGGCGAAGTAGTTGCCCGCACGGCCCCAGCCGGCGATCGTGCCGGCGACGCGACCGACCATCTGGCGCACCGAGCTCTCCCGCTCGTCGCTGCCGAGACGGCCGCGGAAGTACTTCTGGGCGACGATGTTCGTCGCGTTCTGCGACCACGACTTCGGGAACTCCACGCCGCGCTGCTCGAAGGCCGGCTTCGCGGGGTCGCCGATGACGGCGTCGCGAATCTCCCACTCGACGGCGTCGAAGGGATGCACGCCGGGCTCTGTATAGCGCCGCTCGACCGTTACTCCGGCGGTGCTGGGTGTGGTTGCGGTGCGGTTGCTCGGCATGGCTCTCCTCGTCTTCTTTGCGTCCGGAATCCCGGTCGCGGGGAAGCTTGAAAAGTCGCCTACCGCAAGCCGGGAAGCGATGGTGCCGCTCCCGCCGGACGGAAGACTCACAAAAGACTTCCAACACTCACTTTAGAGCGTCAAAACACCTTTGTCTGTGCCAAATCGCAGCGATTTTCAACGCTGTTTGCAGGGTTCTCTGCAGAAGCCCCGCAAGCAGCGAGAAACGCTCAGCGCAGCGAGTCGAGCGTGACCGCGAGACCGTCGGCGAGACCCATCTCGGCACTCCAGCCGAGCAGCTCGCCGGCACGCGTCGCGTCGAGCGCGATGTGGCGCACCTCGCCCGGCCGCTCCGGCGCCATCGTCGCCTCGAAGCGGCCGTCGGCCTGCGGCGCCAGCGCCTCCACGAGGTCGATCACGCTCGACTGGATGCCGGTCCCGATGTTGATCGCCCCGACGGCGTCCGAGTCGGCCGCCGCGAGGTTCGCCCGCACGACGTCGCCGACGAACACGTAGTCGCGCGTCTGGAGGCCGTCGCCGAAGATCGTCGGCTGCTCGCCCTCGAGCAGCTTGCCGCAGAAGATCGCGATCACGCCGGCCTCGCCGAGCGGGTCCTGGCGCGGGCCGTAGACGTTGCCGTAGCGCAGCGACACCGCCGATACGCCGTGCAGGCGGTTGAACAGTCCGCAGTAGCCCTCGGCGGCGAACTTCGACTGGCCGTAGGGCGCCTCCGGCTCGGCTGGGTGGTCCTCCGGCGCGGGGATGATCCTGCCCTCGCCGTAGATCGCCCCGCCGGTCGACGTGTTCACCACGCGCGCGCCGACGGCCTGGGCGGCGGTCAGCACGTTGATCGTGCCCACGACGTTGATCTGAGCGTCGAGCGCCGGGTCGGCCGCTGACCTGCGCACGTCGATCTGGGCGGCGAGGTGGAAGATCGTCTCCGGCCGGACGCGCTCGGCCAGCTCGACCAGCGCCGCCTGGTCGCGGATGTCGCCCTCGACCAGCTCGGCGCCGTTGGCGAGCGCCCCGTCGAGGTTCTCGCGGCGCCCGGTCGACAGGTCGTCGAGCACGGTCACCTCGTCGCCGCGGGCCAGCAGGCCGTCGACGATGTTCGAGCCGATGAATCCAGATCCGCCTGTAACGATTGCGCGCATAGGGGGCGGCATCCTAGTCACGGCTGGCGAGCAGGTCCTCGACCGCCGCCTCGGCGGCAGCGACGACCAGCGCCGTGGACTGGCTCGCGTCGATTCGCCGCACCCGCTCCGGCTCGGCGTCGGCGAGCGCCGAGTAGGCCGCCGCGATCGTCGCGAAGAACTCCTCCTGCTCGAGCTCGAGCCGGTCGAACCCCTCCAGCCGCCTCCCCTGGCGGGTGCGCCCCAGCGCGGGATCGATCTCCAGCAGCAGCGTGCGATCCGGTGTCAGCCCGCCGGTGCCGAACTCGTTGATCGCCCGCACCAGCTCGACCCCGAGCCCGCGTCCCGCGCCCTGGTAGGCGAGCGACGAGTCGACGAAGCGGTCGAGCAGCACCCACGTCCCGCGCTCCAGCACCGGCAGCAGCGCCTCCTCGACGAGCTGCGCCCGCGCGGCGGCGTAGAGCAGCGTCTCGGCGCGCGCCCCGATCGTCAGCTCGGGGTCCTTGACGAGCGTTCGGATCTTCTCGGCGACCACGACGCCGCCCGGCTCGCGCAGCAGCTCGATCTCGATGCTGCTGCCGCGCAGATGGTCGAGCAGGCTCGCGGCGAGCGTCGTCTTGCCCGCGCCGTCGATCCCCTCGATCGTGATCAGCCGGCCGCGTGCCACGGCGGCGACGATACCGGCGACGGCTGCCGCTACGCTCGCCGCGATGAACGCGCCGACCGTGCTGTCCGGAACCGAGTCGCACCCACAGGCGCGCATGACCCTCTCGGCGGCGCTCGCCGGCGACGCCTCGCACGCCTACCTCTTCCATGGGCCGGCTGGGGTCGGCAAGCGCACCGCCGCGCGTGCCTTCGCCGCCGAGCTGCTCGCGGCCGGCTCGCCGGACCCCGACAACGCCCGCCACCGCGTGCTCGACGGCGCCCACCCCGACCTGACCTGGGTCAAGCCGACCGGCGCCCACGTGATGCGCACCGACGACGTCGCCGACCCGGTCGTCTCGGCCGCGACGCGCACGCCGTTCGAGTCGCAGAAGCGCGTCTTCGTCCTCGAGCGCGTCGACACAATGAACGACGAGGTCGCCAACCGGCTGCTCAAGACGCTCGAGGAGCCGCCGTCGTTCGTCCACCTGATCCTGCTGACCGACTCGCTCGGCCAGGTGATCCCGACGGTCGTCTCGCGCTGCCAGCTCGTCCGCTTCGACCCGCTGCCGGCGGCCAAGATCGCTGAGGCGCTCGTGGGGGAGGGCACCTCTGCCGAACGCGCCGGCGCCTGTGCCCGCCTGGCGCTCGGCAACGGCGCCCGCGCGCGCTTCCTCGCCTCCGAGGAGGGCGCCACGCTGCTCGCCGACGTCGATCGCCTGGTCGGCAGCGCGTTGCGCGGCGGCGGTCAGCCGGCGGGCGAGCCCGAGGCCTGGCGCGGCCTGCTCGATCGCGCCGAGGAGCGCCGGCTCGCCGCCGAGGAGCGCATCGCCGAGGAGGCCACCGCCCGCCTCGCTACCGAGCCGAAGGGCCGCGAGCGCAACGCGATCGAGAAGCAGTTCGAGGACGCCGCCAAGCGCGACGGCCGCCGCGCGCGCACCGAGCAGCTCGACCTCGGGCTGACGCTTGCCGCGCTGCGCTTCCGCGATCTGCTCTGCCTCGGCGAGGGCGCCGAGGACGCCGCGCTCGATCGCGCCGGCGCCGCGGCGCTGATCGCCGCGACGGCCGGCCCGGACGACGACGCTCCACGCGCGATCGACCCCCGCCGCCTCCGCGTCGCCGCCGAGCGCTGCGAGGACGCCCGCATGGCGCTCGAGCTCAACGTCACCGAGGACCTCGCGCTCGAAGCGCTCGGATTCCGGCTCGCCCGTCTCGTCGGCGCGCCCGCCTAGCGCGCCTGCCGCTCCAGCACCGCGACCGCTCCCCGGCAGCGCACAACGCGTCGCGGCGGCACCGCCCGGCGACTCAGCAGCACGCGCCCATCCGCGCCGAGGAAGTCGACGTCGAGCGCGAAGCGCATCCCAAACGTGTGTACCGAGCCACACCACGGGATCAGCAGCCCGCAGCCCTCCGGCAGCTCGTCGAGCCAGGCGAGCCCGAGCAGCCGTGTCCACGCGCCGGTCGCGACATACGCCCGCGCGCAG
>CBFGZN010000106.1:0-8646 GCA_965653255.1 uncultured Solirubrobacterales bacterium
GCACTCGCCTGACGCCGACATCGCGGGCGCCTGGGTCGTCACCTTCTGCAGTGCGCTGGTAGCCGCCGTCTACTGGCTCGGCCGCGACAGCCTGCCGCAGTGGACGCTCTACATCGGGGTGGCACTCGGAACGGTGATGATCTCGTCTGGCATCTACATCAACGGGGAGCGTGACGGCGGGGCGGCGGCGCTCAACGAGGTCTACTACGTCTGGCCAGTCGTCTTCGCGGCCTACTACTTCCCCGTTCGCGCGCTGATCGGCGAGCTCGCCTTCGTAGCGGGCTGTTATGCGATCGCCCTGGCGCTCGTCGCGCCTGGACCGATCGCCGTGACACGTTGGCTGATCGTCGTGACGATGTTGATCGGAGTCGGCGGTTTGATCAGCCGTCTTCAGGCGCGTGTCGAGGAGCTCGTCGGGCGACTGTCGGAGTCGGCGCGGCGTGACGTCTTGACCGGTCTGCTCAACCGCCGCGGCTTCGAGGAGCGGCTCGATGCCGAGCTGGCGCGCGCGACACGTGGCGAGCGGCCGGTCGCGCTGATCCTCGGTGACGTCGACCATTTCAAGACCGTCAACGACCGGCTCGGCCATCCCGCTGGCGATGCGGTGCTCCTGCGCATCGCTGGGGTGCTCGAGGGCATCGGGCGGCGCGGTGACACTGTCGCTCGGATCGGTGGCGAGGAGTTCGTCTTCATCGTGCCCGACGCCGATGCCGAGATGGCCTATGAACTGGCCGAGCGTGCGCGCGTCGCGTTGGAGCGAACCTTTGCCGACGAGCCGATTCCGCTGACGGCGAGCTTCGGGACCGTCGCCTTCCCAGTCGACGGCACCACTGCCGACTCGTTGCTCGAAACGGCCGATCGCGCCCTCTACGCGGCCAAGAACGACGGCCGCAACCGCTCGACACGCGCCAGCTCCGTCACCGTCTAACTACAGACCGAGCGCGGCGATCGCGTCAGGGACGCCGACGGCGGCGGTTGGGAAGCGTGGCGACCAGCCGAGCTCGCGCTTGATCAGCGCGTTGCTCGATCGAGCTGAGCGTGTCACCGCGAGTACCGGGTCGCGGCCACCGGCGAGGCGCGCGATCGGGGTCGGAATCGACCGCGGCGGCCCGACGCCCAGCGCCTTCGCGGTCAGAGCGATGAAGCCGCGGAAGGTGATCGGCTCGTCGTCGGCGACGTGGTAGAGCGCTCCGGCCGGTGCACGCTCGGCGGCGTCGCAGAGCGCTGTGGCTACGTCCTCGACACGGACTACGTCCCACCAGTTGTCGCCCTTCCCGATCACCGCGAAGCGGCCCGGCTGGCGCAGCCGCGCGACGAACTCCTCGACGTACCAGCCGCCCGCGCCGTAGACGTGCGAGGGACGGACGATCGCCGCGGGCAGACCCGATTCGCGTACCAGCCGCTCGCCCTCCTGCTTCGAACGGCCGTAGGCGGTTTCGACAGGTAGCTCGGACCGCTCGTCGAGCAGGGCGCCGTGGGCATCGCCGGTCACGACCGTCGAGGCGAATACGAATCGCGGCGCGCCTGCTGCCTTGCACGCCTCCAGCAGCCGTCGCGTCCCGTCGACGTTGACGGCGCGGATCCGCTCGGCGTTGCGTTGCGAGGCTATCTCGGCTGCCAGGTGGATCACGCAGTCGGGCGCAGCTGCCGCGAGTGCCGCGGCTAGTGCCACGTCGTCATCCGCGCCGAGGTCGCCACGGACCTCCACCACGCCTACAGGAGCCGAGCCAGGCCGCCGCACGAGCGCGGTCACGTTGTGACCGCGCGCGATCAGCTCCTGGCATGTGTAGCCACCGACGAAGCCACTCGCCCCCGTAACGAGAACCCGCATCGCTGCAGTGTGACCGCTAGCTGCCTGCGCTGTAGGAGTGCGCTCCGGTGCCGGCGAGACCGCCGCTATCGACGATCAGGTACTCGTCGCGGATCGGCTTGCCGTCGAGGAAGCACTCAAGGATCTCGCGCGTCCCAGCGGCATAGCGGGCCTGGGCGGACAGCGACGAGCCCGAGATGTGCGGCGTCATGCCGTGGTGGGGCATCGTCCGCCAGGGGTGGTCGGGCGGCGCCGGCTGCGGGAACCAGACGTCGCCCGCGTAGCCCGCGAGCTGCCCGCTCTCCAGCGCTCGCACGATTGCGTCGCGGTCGCAGATCTTGCCGCGTGCGGTGTTGACCAGGTAAGCGCCACGGCGCATCTTGGCGAGCAGCGCGTCGTCGAAGAGGTGCTCGGTCTCCGGGTGCAACGGCGCGTTGATCGTGACGACGTCGCAGACTGGCACCATCGCCTCGGCCGACTCGTGGAAGGTCAGCCCGAGCTCCTCCTCGACCTCGCTCGGCAGCCGGTGGCGGTCGGTGTAGTGCAGGCCGACGTCGAACGGCGCGAGCCGGCGCAGGACGGCCGTGCCGATCCGCCCGGCGGCGACCGTGCCGACCTGCATCCCCTCGACGTCGTAGGAGCGCGCGACGCAGTCGGCGATGTTCCAGCCGCCGTCGATCACCTGCTGGTAGGACGGGATGTAGTTGCGCACCAGTCCGAGGATCATCATCACCACGTGCTCGGCGACGCTGATGCTGTTGCTGTAGGTGACCTCGGCGACGGTTACGTTGTTGGCGATCGCCGCGTCGAGATCGACGTGATCGGAGCCGATCCCGGCGGTGATCGCGAGCTTCAGCTTCGGCGCCTTGGCGATCCGCTCCGCGGTCAGGTACGCCGGCCAGAACGGTTGCGAGATGACGACGTCGGCGTCAGGCAGCTCGCGCTCGAAGACGGAGTCCGCGCCCTCCTTGTCGGAGGTGACGACGAGCTCGTGACCGGCTGCCTCGAGGAACTTGCGCAGTCCCAGCTCGCCGGACACGCTGCCGACGAGCTCGCCCGGCGTGAAGTCGAGCGCACTCGGAGTCGGCGTGGTCTGACCGTCCGGGTAACCCTCGATCCGCGGTACGCCGTCGCGCGCGTAGTCGGGCGGGTAGCCGCCGACCGGATCGTCGTACAGCACGCATAGAACCTTCGTCATCGCGTCCTCTCCCTCGTCGGACCTCTGTGAGCGCGAGCTTATCCGCGCGTCGTGCGGTAGTCGATCCGCTGGCAGGCGCGCTGCTCGCTCGAGCGCAGGATCGCATCGCAGACCTCAGCGACGCGGTAGCCGTCCTCGAACGTCGCTCCGTAGGGCGCGACTTCGCCCTCGCCGGCGATCGCGCGCAGCAGGTGGTGGATCTCGTTGACGAAGGTGTCCGACCAGCTGAGCAGGTGGCCGGGCGGCCACCAGTGCTCGATCTGCGTGTCGCCGGGACCGGTCACCAGGACGCGCCGAAAGCCCTGGGCCTGGTCGCCGGGTCGGGTGTCGTCGACGTACACCTCGAGCTCGTTCATCCGCTCGAGGTCGAACGCCAGCGACCCCTTGGTCCCGCTGACCTCGAAGCTCAGCGCGTTGCGGCGGCCGTGGCAGAGCCGCGACGCAGAGATCGAGCCGCCCGCGCCGTCTTCGAACTCGATCGTCGCCTCGACGGTGTCGTCGACGTCGACTAGGCCGCCGGGACGCTCCGGGAAGACGGTTCGAACTCGGCCGTTGACCGCCACGATCTCGCCGACCAGGAAGCGCGCGAGATCGATGACGTGGGCGCCGATGTCACCGAGGGCGCCCGATCCCGCGCGTTGGCGGTCTAGGCGCCAGACATAAGGCGACTCGGGATCGGCGAGCCAGTCCTGTAGGTAGGAGCCGCGGAAGCTGTGGATCTCGCCGAGCTCACCCGCGGCGATCAGCTCGCGGGCGAGTCGCACGGCCGGCACGAAGCGGTAGTTGAAGCCGCACATGTGGACGACTCCGGCCGCATCGGCCGCCTGCCAGAGCTCGTGGCTCTCGGGCGCCGTGCGGCCGAGCGGCTTCTCGCACAGCACGTGCTTGCCGGCGCGCAGCGCGGCGAGCGTCGGCTCGGCATGGAGATCGTTGGGACCGACGTTGTCGAACAGCGCGATGCTCGGGTCCTCGACCAGTACGCGCCAGTCGGTCGTGGCCCGCTCGAATCCGTAGCGGCGTGCCATCTCGGCGACGGCCTCGGGACGGTGACCGACCAGCTCGACGAGGCGGGGCTGGAGCGGTGGCGGCCAGGCCATGTAGGCGATCGTCCGCAGCGCGTGGGCGTGCGCGCGCCCCATGAAGCCGTGCCCGAGCATCCCGACGCCGAGGCTCGAAGCCGTTGCGCTGCCCTCGGGCGCAAGTCCATTCACCACGTCCACTTTGCCCAGCCGGTGTGGATAGGTAATCCTCTGCTCTGTGGAAGCGGCGATCGACGTCCAGCGGCTGCACGTCATCCGCGGTGACAACGAGGTGCTGCAGGACGTCACGCTTGCGGTCCCGAAGGGATCGGTGACCGGCCTGCTCGGCCCTAGTGGCTGTGGCAAGACGACGCTGATGCGCGCGATCGTCGGCGTTCAGATCGTGGCCGGCGGTGCGGTGACGGTGCTCGGCGAGCCGGCGGGAGCGGCGGCACTGCGATCGCGCGTCGGCTACGTGACACAGGCGCCGTCGGTCTACAGCGACCTGACCATCGTCGAGAACCTGCGCTACTTCGCCAGCGTCGTCGGTGTCGAGGCGGACCGCGTAGCGGCGGTGATCGACACCGTCGGGCTCGGTGGCCGCGAGGACCAGATCGCCGGTTCGCTCTCGGGTGGTCAGCGGGCACGGGTCTCACTGGCGAGCGCCCTGCTGCACGAGCCGGAGCTGCTGGTGCTCGACGAGCCGACCGTCGGCCTCGACCCGGTGCTGCGCTCCGAGCTGTGGAAGACCTTCCACGGACTCGCCGAGCGGGGCGCGACCTTGTTGATCTCCAGCCACGTGATGGATGAGGCGGCCGAGTGCGACGAGCTGCTGCTGATGCGCGACGGCGCTCTGCTCGACCAGTGCACGCCGGCGGCGTTGCGCGAGAGGACCGGCGAGCAGGATCTCGGCCAGGCGTTCTTGCGGATCATCGAGCAGGCGGAGCGGGAGGCGAAGGCGTGACCGTCCGTGTGACGTTCGCAACGGCCAAGCGGGTGCTGCTGCAGATCCGCCACGACCCGCGCACGATCGCGCTGCTGATCGTCGTTCCGTGCCTGCTGCTGGTGCTGATGCGCTACGTCTTCGACGGCACGCCGCAGGTCTTCCAGCAGATCGGCCCGCCGCTGTGTGGCCTGTTCCCGTTCATCGTGATGTTCCTGATCACCTCGATCACGATGCTGCGAGAGCGCACGACCGGGACGCTCGAGCGGCTGATGACAATGCCGATGGCGAAGCTCGACCTGCTCGCCGGCTACGGGATCGCCTTCGGCGCGCTCGCGGTCGCACAGGCGGTCGCCGTCTGCGCTGTCGGCTTCGGGTTGCTCGGGCTCGACGCGCCGCATGGAGCGCTGCTGGTCGGAGCGCTCGCCGTCGCCAACGCGCTGCTCGGCATGGCGCTCGGCCTGTTCGTCAGCGCGTTCGCCCAGACCGAGTTCCAGGCGGTCCAGTTCATGCCCGCCTTCATCTTTCCCCAGCTGCTGCTCTGCGGCCTCTTCGTCGCCCGCGACGACATGGCCCCGCTGCTCGACGCGATCTCCTGGACGCTGCCGCTCACCTACGCTTACGACGCGCTCGCTCGGGCGACCGACCCGGCTCCGCTCGACGGTGCCCTCGTCGCCGACGTCCTTGCCGTCGCGGCCTTCGCGGTCGCAGCGCTTGCCCTCGGAGCGCTCACCCTCCGCCGCCGGACTGCCTGAGCCGGCGTATCAGCCGATCGCGGTTGCGGCGAGTACCCCGATCAGGCAGACGATCACGGCAACAAGTCCACGGGTGAGCGTCAGGTTGAGTCGGTCCATACCGGCACGAATCTCGGCGATGTCGGTCTTCATGAAGCCGATGTCTCCCTTGAGATCCACCTGCAGCGCACCCATGTCCCGCCTCAACTCCGTCCGTACCTCGCGGATCTCCCTCTCGACGCGGTCGAACCGACGGTCTACTTGGCTGAACTGCTCCTTGGTCGCTCTGTCCATCTCGTCGAACCGTCTGTCTACGTGCAGGAACTCGCGGCTGACGTGCTTGAAGCACTCATCGACATGGTTGAAGCGCCGGTCTACGTGCTGGGAGAACTCGTCCAGCCGCTCGTCTGTCCAGGTGGCCCGCTGCATGCCCGCCACGCTACCGGATCTGGCACGGCATATGTGGTGGGTCGTGTAACAACTACGCCATGGCTCTGCGGCGTGGGACTAGCCCCGGTCAGAGCAGGATGATCAGCAGGATGATGATGATGATCGCGGTTCCGATTCCGATGTACATCTGAGGTCTCCTTGGTCTGGGCTCCCGGTGGGATGTTCACCAGATACCCGACTGGAGAGGCTTCAATCTAGGGTGGCGCGGTGCTCGCTGACGTCATCGACCTGTTGCGCTGCCCGCACTGCGGCGGCGCCTTGGAATTAGAGGAGGGGTCGGTGCGCTGTGCGGAGGGACACTCGTTCGACATAGCGCGTCAGGGCTACCTCAATCTGCTGCCGGGCGACGCGCGGACTGGGAGTGCGGATACGGCGGCGATGGTGCGGGCGCGGGTGGAATTCCTGTCGCGCGGCCACTACGCACCGATCGCCGACGCCGTGGCCGATGCGGCGCCCGCCGACGTCGGAGACGGCTGTGCGATCGACCTTGGCTCGGGGACTGGTTACTACCTGGCGGCTGTTCTCGAGCGGTTGCCGACCACGCACGGCTTGGCGCTCGACGTCTCCAAGCACGCGCTGCGCGTGGCGGCACGCGCGCATCCGCGGATCGGCGCGGTCGGTTGCGACGCTTGGGCCGGCCTACCTGTTCGCGACGCGACCGCCACCCTGGCGATCAACGTCTTCGCACCGCGCGACCCGCTGGAGCTGGCGCGCGTGCTCGCGCCGGGCGGCTCACTGGTGGTCGTCACGCCCAACCGTGCCCATCTCGCGGAGCTGGTCTCCGCCGTCGGGATGCTCACCGTCCAGGAGCGCAAGCGCGAGCGGTTGGAAGGGAAGCTCGGAACGCTGTTCGAATCAGCTGGAGAAACCGCTGTCGAGCGTGAACTCGTCCTCGGCCATGCCGATCTAGCCGCGCTCGTCGCGATGGGGCCGAGCGCGCGTCACCTCGCCGAGGAGAAGGTCGCCGAGCGGGTGACGGCGCTGCCGGATCCGCTCTCCGTCACCCTCTCGGTGACGGTCGCGACCTACCGTCGCGCCGCCCGCTAGCCGCCGCCATCCTCGCCGTCGACGACGTCGATTGCGTTGTGAATCGGCGTCGGGTGCTTCTCGCCACTGACGACGCGGTGGCCGATGCCGACGAGCACGATCGCCAGCGCGAGCACGACCACGCTGCTGATGACCGGATGGCGCATGATCGAACCGTCCTTGCGCAGGATCAACGCCGACTTGATCAGCTTGCCGGCCTTCGCCAGGTAGAGCACCTGAAGGACCCGCGTCGCCTGGAGGCTCGACAGCGCGCGCGCCGCGAGCAGGCCCTCGAGGATCGAGGTGAGGGCGGGGAAGGTCGCGACGATGATCGCCAGTCCGAACAGGTGGCCACGGACCCACGCCCAGCGGTCGTCGACGACCGTCAGCATGATCGCCGCCTCGGCGACGAAGACGATCCAGATCGACCAGGCCAGCGTCACGGCGACGATCGCGACCCAGCCCTCGAGCTTCGAGAAGTAGAGGAAGACGGTCGGCAGCGCCAGCAGCGCGGCGGCCATCACCGGTCGGCGCAGGCGCTCCTCCCAGCGCGCGCCGCGCGAATCGATCTGCGGGTCGATGCCGGCCATTCGAGCAGCGAAAGATAGGGGCCGCCTGTCACCGCCGTAACCTCCCTCGCCGTGGCCGGCAACCGACGGATCGGCGACCGGATCGAGCATGCCGTTGAGCAGCGCGCCGACGTCGAGCACGAGATCGAGCGTGGTGAGGCCGAGCAGCCGGCAGGGCGCAGCTTGCGCCAGACGCTGGTCTGGCTGACGATCACCGCGATCTCGCTGTACCTCGTGGCCCCGAGCCTGCTCGAGGTGCTCGGCTCGTGGAGCGACGTCGACCGCCTCGCTCCGGCCTGGTTGGTGGCGATGGCCTGCCTCTGGGAGCTGCAGCGGCTGGCGATCCACACCCGCCGCTGGCATCCGGTGATCGCCTCGCAGCTCGCCGGCAACGCGCTGTCGAAGGTCGCGCCCGGCGGCGGCGCCGTCGGGGCGGCGCTCCAGTACAAGATGCTCGTCCAGGCCGGGATCGAGCGGGCGCGTGCGGTCGCCGGTCTGACGGCGGCGAACCTGTTGACACTCGGCGTCGTGCTCGCCCTGCCCGTGCTGACCGTGCCGGTGCTGCTACGCGGCGGGGTCGACAGCAGCCTCGTCGAGGCCGCGGTGGTCGGCTTGGTGGTCTTCTCGGCGCTGTTCGCGGTCAGCGCGCTGCTGCTGGCCACCGACGGTCCGCTCGCCTGGGTCGGGCTGATGGCGCAACGGCTACGCAACCGGCTGCGGCGCGGATCGCCGCCGATCGTCGCGCTACCGGACCGCCTGCTGCTCGAGCGCGACCGCATCCTCGCGACGCTCGGCCCGCGCTGGAAGCGGGCGCTGCTCGCGACCGTCGGCCGTTGGGCGTTCGACTACGGGACGCTGCTCGCGGCGCTCGCGGCGGTCGGCTCCACACCGCGCCCG
>CBFGZN010000107.1:0-8613 GCA_965653255.1 uncultured Solirubrobacterales bacterium
TGCCTGACATCGTTGCCGACGTTTCCAATTTGCTCAAGCGCCTGCTGGGCGAGAAGATCGACTACCCGCTGCACCTAGGCATCACCGAGGCCGGTACCAAGTGGTCGGGCTCGCTGAAGTCGGCGGTCGGCCTCGGCACGTTGCTCGCTGACGGGGTGGGGGACACCGTTCGCATCTCCTTGTCGACCTTCCACGCCGAGGAGGAGGTCAAGGTCGCCTGGGAGATCCTCAAGGCGCTCAAGCTGCGCGAGCGCGGCCCGGTGCTGATCGCCTGTCCGACCTGCGGCCGGCTGCAGTTCGACATGGACACCGTCGTCACCGACATCGAGCAGCGGCTCGAGAGCTATCTCGAGCCGATCGAGGTCGCCGTGCTCGGCTGCGCCGTCAACGGTCTCGGCGAGGCCGCCCACGCGGACTTCGGCATCACTGGCGCCAAGAACGAGGGGCTGATCTTCGCCCACGGCAAGCCGCTGCGGAAGGTTCCTCAGGAGCGGCTCGTCGACGAGCTGTTCGCCGAGATCGACCGCTCGCTGGCCGCCGGTCGCACCGTCTTCGACGATGACGAGGCCGCCGCCGGCGCGCAGTGGCTGGAGCGGATCGAGGAGGAGAACGCCGGCGAGCTGACCCCAGAGCGACTCGCCGCGCTGGAGGCGAAGGCCGCCAGCGCCGAGGCGATGGCCAACGCCACCGAGTTGCCGATGGCGCCGGGCGCTCCGAAGGCCGACCGCAAGGTCATCACGCTCGACGAGGACGCCAGCCCGACGGCTGGCCGCCGCTTTACGCGCGCCTGACCGCGGGGTACGTCGCCAGTGGCTCTGGCACGCGCTCGCCGAGCGCGGCGCTGAAGACCTGGACGACCTTCGGGTCGAACTGCGTGCCGGCGTTGGTGAACAGCTCCTCGACCGCTTGCTCAGGTGATAGCGCGGGGCGGTAGGGGCGGTCGGTGACCATCGCCTCGTAGGCGTCGCAGACCGCGACGATCCTCGAGCCGAGCGGGATGTCGTCGCCAGACAGGCCGTCCGGATAGCCGCCGCCGTCCCAGCGCTCGTGCGTCGAGCGGACGAGCCGGGCGACCGGTCGCAGGGCCGGGGCGGCGCCGAGGATCCGCTCGCCGATCACGGTGTGACGACGGACGAATGCCCACTCGTCGGCGTCGAGCGGTCCGGGCTTGTGCAGGATCTCCTCGGGAATCGCGATCTTGCCGATGTCGTGCAACTCGGCAGCGCGCGCCATCTCGTCCAGCTCCTCGCCGGACATACCGAGCTCGCGGGCGACCGCCAAGGCAAGCTCCGCCACACCGACGAGATGCGCGTGCATCGCCGGCTCGCGCTCGCGCAGGATGCGCAGCAGCACGGCCCGTGACTGGTGGCCGGCGGACGAGCTGCGGCGGCCCTTGTCGGCGTACATTCTCCGATCGGCTACCTGCAACACCTCCGATGGTGCGGCGGCGTCAGCGGGAATTAGGACCATGCCAGCCGAGCTGGTGACCGCGAATGCCTCCCCGGTCTCGGTCAGCGAGGCGCGCACCGCGTCAGCGAGTCGCCGCGCGCCCGCCTCGTCGCGGCGCGCGAGCACGCAGAACTCGTCACCGCCGAGGCGGTAGGCCTTGCCCTGCTCGCCGACGACGTCCTGGAGGCGCTGACCGAGCCGGCTCAGCAGCTTGTCCCCGGCAGGGTGGCCGAACGCGTCGTTGTAGGCCTTGAAGCCGTCGAGATCGAGAACGATGCAGACGCGCGGGTCGTCGATCGTCGCGCGGGCCACGGCGCGCTCGAGATCGGCGAGCAGCGCGCGGCGGTTGGCGAGGCCGGTGAGACCGTCGGTCAAGGCCTCGCGGCGGTTCTCATCCATCGCGTGCTGTCCCTCGATGAAGGCGATCGCCATCCGGCCGGTCACGAGCAGCAGCGTCACCAGGGCGGGCAGCGCCGCAGGCTGGGGAACCATGTCGAAGATCGCGAGCGTGACTAGCACGAGCGCGATCAGTCCGCAGACGAACGGCACCAGGACGAGGCGCCGATCGCTGTCGTGCGGGGCGGCAGGCGACCCAACCGGTTGCCATGCGGCGAGTGCCACGAGCAGCGCGGCCGCCGGCCAGCCGGCGTCGAGGATCCCGCCCAACGTGTAGCTCCCGCGCGCGGTCTCGACGAGGTAGATCCCGTCGGAGATCGCCATCGCGGTCAGCCCGACGCCGATCAGCGTCCAGCGGCGTCCAGGGCGCCAGCCGGAGAGCCCGAAGACGAGGATCACAAAGCCCAGCAGGACGGCGTCGAGCACTGGGTAGGCGAGCGTGATCGCCAATTCGACGGTGTCGTTGGCGGAGACGTCGAACGCCGGAAAGGCGATCACGAACGCAATCGCGGTCGCGCACGAGGCCCCGATGATTCCGTCGACCCAGAGATCGCGCGAGGCAAGGCCAGCCTGGTTGCGGATCAGCAGTACCAGAGTCGCGTAGGCAAGTGGGTAGAAGCTCAGGTAGAGCGAGTCGGCGACCGACGGCGTCTCGCTGCCCGCGAGGGCCGCGAGGTCGATGTTCCAGTAGACGTCGCCGAGCGTCCAGCAGACGATCGCCGCTGTCATCAGCGACCAGGCGAGTCGCTCAGCGGGTGCCGTCACGGCGCGCCACAGACACGCGACCGCCGCCGCGGCGAGCAACGCCACGTAGAGCCAGTCGTCGAAGAAGGAGTCTGCCCAGTCGCCGAAGAGGCCGAGCGTGTGCAGCGCAAACAGGCCCCAGGCGAAGCCCAGTACGCCAATCGTGGCCTTGCGTTTGTCGAGTCCTGGAAGTATCCGCATCGTCAGTGGGCGAGCACGGGGGCCAGCCCATCCTCTCTTTCAGGCCTATCGGCAGGCCATGAGTGGCGGTTGAGTCATGGGCGTACTGGCCCACCGCCGCCACCGCCGCCCTCGCGCCCGACTAGACTCGCCGCCGATGACGCGCCAGAGCGGTTACCTGCTGCCGACTGAGAAGGAGGCACCCGCCGACGCCGAGGCGATCTCGCACAAGCTGATGGTCCGCGCGGGCCTGATCCGCCAGCTCGGGGCCGGCATGTGGACCTACCTGCCCGCGGGTTGGCGCGCCCACCGCCGCGTCGAGCAGATCATCCGCGAGGAGCAGGACGCGATCGGCGCCCAGGAGCTGCTGATGCCGGTGCTGCAGCCCGCCGATCTCTGGCGCAAGACGGGCCGCTACGACATCGACGAGCTGTTCAAGTTGCAGGACCGCAAGGGCGCCGACCTCATCCTGGCGATGACGCACGAGGAGGCGCTGACCTTCCACGTCGCGCGCGAGGTCCGCTCCTACCGCGATCTGCCGCTGATGCTCTACCACTTCCAGATCAAGGAGCGCGACGAGCCGCGGCCGCGCGCCGGGGTGTTGCGGACGCGCGAGTTCATCATGAAGGACGCCTACTCCTTCGATCGCGACGCCGAGGGGCTCGACCGCTCCTACGAGCGCCAGATCGACGCCTACGATCGGATCTTCGAGCGCTCCGGTCTCGAGTGGTACCGCGTCGAGTCCGACGTCGGGATGATGGGCGGCGTCGGCGCGCACGAGTACATGGCGCCCTGCGCGGCAGGCGAGAACGAGGTCGCACTGTCCAACGCCGGCTATGCGGCGAACGTCGAGATCGCCAGCGCCGAGGCACAGCCAGTCGAGGGGCTGCCGGAGGCGCTCGACAAGCCAGAGCCCGTCGAGACCCCGGGCGCCAGCACGATCGAGGACGTATCGCGACAGCTCGGCGTGCCGCCGGGCTCGCTGATCAAGGCGATGCCGGTGATCCGCGAAGACGGCAAGCCGCTGCTCGTGATCGTCCGCGGCGACCACCGCCTCAACGAGATCAAGCTGCAAAATCGCCTCGGCGCGCCGGCCCGCCAGGCCACCGAGGAGGAGATCCATTCGGTGTTCGCGGCGCCCCCGGGCTTCCTAGGCCCGGTCGGCACGCGCGTCCCGGTACTTGCCGACGAGGCGCTGCGCGGTTTGCACGGCCTGATTGCCGGTGCCGACGAGCCCGACCGCCACCTGCGCGGCGTCGAGCCCGGCCGTGACTTCGAGGTCAACTGGGGCGACGTCCGCGACGTCGTTGCCGGCGACCACTGCCCGAACGGCGGCACGATCCGGATCGAGCCGGCGATCGAGGTCGGCAACATCTTCAAGCTCGGCACGCGCTACTCGACGCCGCTCGGGGCGACGTTCCTCGATGAGAGCGGCAAGGAGCACGACATCTGGATGGGCTCCTACGGGATCGGCCCGGCGCGGATCGTCGCGGCCGCCGTAGAGCAGTACGCCGACGAGCAGGGAATCTCTTGGCCGCGGGCGCTGGCGCCGTTCGACGTCCACCTTGTCACGCTCGGTAAGGAGGGCGAGGAGGCCCGCACGGTGGCTGACCGCCTCTACGACGAGTTGCGCGAGAGCGGCCTGGATGTGCTCTACGACGACCGCGACGCCGGCCCGGGGGCGAAGTTCGCCGACGCCGAGCTGCTCGGCGCGCCGCTACGACTGACCGTCGGCCGCAAGGGGATCGAGGCGGGGGAGGTCGAGGCCCAGGTGCGGCGCGGTCAGGAGAAGCGGGCGCTGCCGCTCGACGGTGCTGTCGACGCGGCCGCGGAGCTGTGGCGCGCACTTCCCTGAAACGCCTCTCGGGCATCGACCGCTCCGGCGGTCCACCGCCCGAGACCCAGAAAGGTCAGCCGCTGCGGCCCTGGACGATTCCGAACGCGATCTCCTACGTCCGACTCGCGCTGCTGCCGGTCTTCCTCGTCGTAGCGCTCGGCTCCGGCGATGGCCGTGACCCGACGGCGGCGATCCTGTACTTCCTGATCGCCTGGGGCGACCAGCTCGACGGCCTGGCTGCACGCCTGACCGGTCAGTACAGCCGCCTCGGCGCGCTGCTCGACCCGCTCACCGACCGTGCGCTGGTGATCTCCGGCGTCATCGTCTGCTGGCACTTCGAGCTGCTGCCGCGCTGGGCGCTGGCCGTGCTCGTGGCGCGCGAGCTCGCGATGCTGGTGCTCGCCCAAGTCGGCCTGCGTCACGGAATGGACCTCAAGATCAACATGGTCGGCCGCTGGGCGGTCTGGCCGGTGATGTTCGCGATCTTCCTCGCGATGATCGTCGACACGTGGGTTGCGACAGCCTCGCTCTACATCGGCCTGGTGCTGACGCTCTGGGCGACGGCGATCTACTTCGCGGACGGCTACCGCTTCATGCAAGCGCGCCACCGACCCTCAAGCTCGACTTGATGGTGGGTCTATACTCGTCCTCCTGGCCACGAAAGGAATGGGCGAGTAGATGGACGACACCACCTTCCCGGATCTCGGCGCACTGTCGGATCAGGAGCTCAAGGAGCTGATCGACGGTCTGACGGTGGAGGAGCAGGAGGTCTCGTACCGCCGCCGCATCCTGCACGGCAAGATCGACATCCTGCGCGCCGAGCTCGTCAACCGGCTGCGCAAGAAGCACGAGGCCGGCGAGTCGGCGATCAGCGGAGCCGACGTGCAACAGCTGACCGACATCCTGTCGGGCAAGGCGATCCCCGACAGCGACGTCTAGGCCGGAGGCCGCGATGCACTGCCCCGAGTGCGGCTTCGTCAACGTCGAGGGCGCCAACTACTGCCAGAAGTGCGGCGCCTTCCTGCCCGAGGTCGAGGAGGAGGGCGGCAGCACGACGGCGGCGTACCAGCTCGACGAGTCGGGCGACCTGCGGCCGGTGGACATCGACGAGGTGGTGGCCGACGGCGCCACGCTCGCCATCCGTTCCGGCGGTGGGCGTGCCGGCGAAGTCTTCGAGGTCAAGGGCGATCGGACGCAGATCGGACGCAGCCCCGACGCCGAGGTCTTCCTCGACGACGTGACGGTCTCGCGCAACCACGCTCTATTGGTCCGGCGTCGCGACGGCCTCTACGTCGACGACCTCGGCTCGCTCAACGGAACCTATGTGAACCGGCGGCGGATCGAGTCGCACAAGCTCGCCAACGGCGACGAGCTGCAAGTTGGCAAGTACAAGCTCACCTACCTGGAGCGCTGACATGGCGCAAGCCGAGATCGACACAACTGATGTGGCCCCGATCCAGGGCAAGTCCCTGACGATCGGTGCCGTCTGCAAGCAGCTCGAGCGCGAGTTCCCCGACATCTCGATCTCGAAGATCCGCTATCTCGAGGACCAGAAGCTGCTCACGCCGCGCCGCACCGCGGGCGGCTACCGGCTGTTCACGGCCGCCGACGTAACCCGGTTGCGGACGATCCTGCGTCTGCAGCGCGACGAGTTCCTGCCGTTGCGGGTAATCCGCCAGGAGCTCGCGTCAGGACGCGCGGACAGCGGCGACGACGTCTCCAAGCCGAGCGCGCCCGATCCGAAGTCGCTGCGCCGTGCGACGGTCGCCGGCGCCGCCGAGTCGCTCTACCGGCTCGACGAGGTGCTCGATGAGACCGGTGCCGACGCCAGCCTCGTCAAGGAGCTCGAGGAGTACGGCGTGATCCGTGGCGAGCGCCGCGACGGCGAGATGCTCTACGACGAGACCGATCGCGAGATCGTGCGCGCCGTCACCGAGCTCAAGCGCTACGGGGTCGGCGGGCGCAATCTGCGCGTCTTCCGCACTTCTGCTGATCGCGAGGCGGCGCTGCTCGAGCAGATCCTCGCCCCGGCGCTGCGCTCGCGCAATGCCGAGCGGCGCAAGGAGGCGGTCGAGACGCTCGAGAACCTCGCCGCGATCGCGTCGCACCTCAAGCACCTGCTGCTGATCCGCGACCTGCGCAAGATCGCCAAGTAGCCGCAATGCCAGTCGTAAGTCGCAGCCGCGTGGTGGCCGCGATCCCCGAGCGTGTGTGGGACGTAGTGGCCAACCCAGAGCGGCTGACCGAATGGTGGCCGAACGTCCAGCGCGTCGAGGAGGCCGACGGCAAGGCGTGGACGACGGTGCTGGCCTCGCCCAAGGGCGGCAAGCTGTTGCGTGCCGACTTCAGCCTCGTCGCCTCCGAGCACCCGCGCCGGCGCAGCTGGCGCCACGAGGTCGCGGCGTCGCCGTTCGAGCACGTGCTGACAGACTCCGTCACCGACATCCGACTCGAGCCCGTCGAAGGGGGCAGGACAGAGGTGAATATCAGCGAGGAGATGGGCCTGCGTGGGTTCTCGCGGCTCGGCGGCGGTCAGGTCAAGCGCGCGGCCAAGCGCAAGATCGACCGTGCTCTCGACGGTCTGGAGCGGCTGTTCGCATGATGCGCTGGTGGGGCTGGGGGCGCGACGAGGACGCGATCGAGCTGCCGCCCGCGGCCGCAGAGCTGCTGCGTGGCGAACTGGGGCTGAGCGGCGACGAGCACGGGGCGCGCGTTGCGCTCGATGCGGTTGAAGTGGCGCCCAGCCGGCTCGGCGACGTCGCTCGTCAGGCGCTGAGTGCGGTCGTCGGCGCCGATGCGGTCAGCGATGGTCACGACATCCGTGTCGCTCACGCGGCCGGCCGCAGCTATCCCGACCTTGTCCGCTTGCGCGCCGGCGACGCCTCCGGCGCGCCCGACGCTGTCGCCTTCCCGTCCGAGTCCTCACAGCTCGCGCCGCTGCTCGCGGCCTGCGCCCAACATGGCGTCGCTGTCATCCCCTTTGGCGGCGGTACCAGCGTCGTCGGCGGGGTGGAGGCGCTTTCAGGCGACCATGGCGCCGCAATCACGCTCGACCTCTCGCGGCTGAGCACGGTAGTCGACGTCGACAAGACCTCGCTGACCGCAACCGTCGAGCCTGGCATCTTCGGCCCGGAGCTCGAGCGCCAGCTCGGCAGCGCCGGTCTGACGCTCGGCCACTTCCCGCAGTCGTTCGAGTACTCGACGGTCGGGGGCTGGGTCGCCACCCGCTCGGCTGGTCAGGCGTCGACCGGCTACGGACGGATCGACGAGCTTGTCGAGGCGGTGCGCTGCGTGACCCCGGCCGGCGAGCTGGCGACGCTCGACGCGCCCGCGAGTGCCGCCGGGCCGTCGCTGCGCGAGCTGGTCGTTGGATCGGAGGGCGTGCTCGGCGTGATCTCCTCGGCGACGCTGCGTGTGCGCCCGGCTCCGGCCCAGCAGCGCTACGAGGCATGGTCGTTCTCCTCCTTCGAAGCTGGCGCCGAGGCGTACCGCGCGATGGAGCAGGCAGGAGCATCGCCTGACGTCGCTCGCCTCTCCGACGAGGAGGAGACCCGACTCACAATGGCGCTCGGATCGACCGGCGGACTCTCCGAGAAGCTCGGCAAGGCCTACCTCCGCGCTCGCGGACAGGAGGGCGGCTGCATCGCCTTCACAGGGTTCGACGGCACTTCGGACGACATCGCCCGCCGTCGCGGTCGCACCGCCGAGATCCTGCGCGCCCACGGCGCTGTCGGTCTCGGCACCAAGCCAGGCCGTTCCTGGCTGCGCGGCCGCTTCGCCGCGCCCTACCTGCGCGACGAGCTGCTCGACCGCGGCGTGATGGTCGAGACACTCGAGACGGCCACCACTTGGGCCAACCTGCCAAATCTCTACAAGGCAGTCGGCGACGCGCTGCGCAACACGCTCGCCGAGCGCGGCACCCCGCCCGCGGTCATGTGCCACATCTCCCACCTCTACCCGTCCGGCGCCTCGCTCTACTTCACCTTCATCGTCCGCCACCAGCAGGG
>CBFGZN010000108.1:0-8580 GCA_965653255.1 uncultured Solirubrobacterales bacterium
GGATCAACCTCGAGGCTGTCGAGCGTGAGGCTTTCGACGATGCCGACGCCGCGCTGGTCGAGGCGATCGCCGCCGGCCTCGGCGTGGCGTTGCACCGCGCGAGTCTCGTCGGCGAGCTCGAGCGCGCGTTCATGGACGTCCTCGGCGTGCTGACCAGCACTGTCGAGGCGAAAGATTCGCCGACCGCCACCCACGGCGACGAGGTCGCCGTGCTCGCCGAGAAGGTCGCGCTGCGGATGGGGCTGAGCGCCGAGCAGGCGCGCGACGTTCGCCATGCGGCGATGCTCCACGACGTTGGCAAGGTCGCCGTGCCGAGCGAGATCCTGCTCAAGCCCGGCCCCCTGACGCGCGAGGAGTGGGAGGTGATGCGCCAGCACGTCGTCGTCGGCGGCGAGCTGCTCGAGCGCGTCGAGGCGTTCGCTCACCTCGCCCCGATCGTCCGCGCAAGTCACGAGCGCTGGGACGGCGAGGGCTATCCCGACGGGCTGTCCGGCGAGGGAATCCCGCTCGCGGCGCGGATCGTCGCCGCCTGCGACACCTACGACGCGATCATCACCGAGCGGCCCTACCGGCCGGCGGCGACGAAGGAGACGGCGATCTCCGAGCTGCGCCGGGTCGCCGGCCGCCAGCTCGACGACCGTGTCGTGATCGCGTTGCTCGCAGAGTTGGTCTGACCAACTCTCAAGCCGTAGGCCGGATTGCCGATCAGGGGGTATGCGCTCCCTGGACCGGCGATTGCGCGCCACCTCCTACGACGGCCTCCGGCTCGTCCTCGGCGTGCCGTGGATCACCGGCCGGCTCGGCGGCACGATCGACGACGGCCGCCGCCAGACCCGCCTCGGCGCGTTCTTTGACCGCCGCCCGCTGCTGCTGCGCTCGCTGGCGATCCTCGCCTTCGTCTGGGGCGTCGCCTACCTGATCTGGCGTTTCGGCTGGAGCGGCCAGGGCGCCAACCCGATCGTCTTCGCGATGCTGCTCGTGACCGAGGTCTACGGCCTCTATGCGCTTGGCATGCTCGCCTGGTTCTCGTGGTCGCGACCGGCCGCGATCCGCCCGCCGGTCACCGAGCGCCACGCCGTCGACGTCTATGTCTGCACCTACGACGAGCCGGTCGAGGTCGTGCTCGCGACGCTCGCCGGTTGTCGCGCGCTGACCTACCCGCATACGACCTACCTGCTCGACGATGGTCGCCGGCCGGAGATGGAGGAGCTGGCACGGCTCGCCGGCGCGCGCTACATGACCCGTCCCGACAACTCGCACGCCAAGGCCGGCAACATCAACGCCGCGCTGCCGCGGACAGAGGGCGAGCTGGTCTTCGTGCTCGACGCCGACCACGTCCCGATGCCGGACGCGCTCGACGCGCTCGTCGGCTACTTCGACGACGAGAAGATGGCAGTCGTCCAGAGCCCGCACGACTTCTCCAACCACGACTCGGTCCAGCACTACATGGTCGGTCGCCACGAGCAGTCGCTCTTCTATCGCGTGATCTGCCCGGGCAAGAACCGTCATGGGGCTGCGTTCTGGTGCGGCTCGGCGGCGCTGATTCGGCGCCAGCCGCTGATCTCGATCGGCGGCGTTGCGACCGAGACGATCGCCGAGGACTTCCACACCACGATCCGCCTGCAGCGCCACGGCTGGCGCAGCGCCTACCACGATGAGGTCCTCGTCCAGGGACTGGCGCCCCACGACCTCGACGGATACCTGTTGCAGCGCGACCGCTGGGCACGCGGCAACCTCGCCGTCTTCACGCTGCCGGAGTCGCCGCTGCGGGCGCGCGAGCTGCGCTTCTCGCAGCGGCTGTCCTACTTCGCCTCGCTGTTCGCGTATTTGGCGCCGCCGATGCGGCTGCTGCTGTTGACGACCTTGGCGGTCGTGCTGTGGACCGGTGCGCTGCCGATGAAGCTGAGCGTCGTAGCGCTGGCCGCGCTCTGGGCGCCTTCGGTGATCCTCAATCTGTCGGCCGGCTCGGCGCTCGCGCGCGGCTACATGCGGATCGCCGAGACGACCCACTTCGAGCTGCTGACGATGGAGATCTACACGCGTGCGTTGCGCTGCGCGGTGGTACCGGGGAGGACGGCTTTCAAGGTAACGCCGAAGCAGGGGGTCGACGAAGGTGGCTGGCGGGCGGTGATGAAGCTGCGTCTGGTCGCGCTCTGCGCGGTCGTCCTAGGCGCTGGGATCGCGGTCCGCCTGATCGACCTCTTTGGTCCCGCGCTAATCCCCTCGCTACCCGGCATCGCTGCCGTGATCGTGCCGCTGCTCGCGCTGGTCGAGCTGCGCCGCATCCTGCGCACCCTGGTCCTCGCCGCCGCCCGCCGCCAGCGTCGCCTCGTCTACCGCGTCGAGGGCGTCGACGCGCCCGCGCACACCTTCGCCGCCTCGGCGTCCGCACACGGCGACGACGAGTTCGCCGCCTCTGGCCTACGCCCCGTCCTCGGCCGCGTCGTCGATGCCAGCGCCAACGGCCTCGGCCTCGTCATGGACGCGCCGCTCGAGGTCGGCTCGTGTCCGCTCGTCCAGCTCCGCCTCCCCGACGCAGCCGGCACCGAGCACGACGTCCCAGTCCGCGTCGAGGTGCGCTCCTCCCGCCGCCTCGGCGACGACAACCTGATCGGCGCCAGCATCGTGTCGATCGACCCGACCGCCCGCCTCCGCCTGATGGAGTGGTGCTACGTCGTCTGCAGCCACGAGCGCCTCCGCGGCCATCGCCCCTCAAGTGCGCCCGCCCTCCCCGAGTCGATCGTCGTCCCCCTCGACGACCGCGACACCACTCCCGTCAACGTCTTCGCCACCGAGCCGGCCCCCGCGTAACGGATTACCACCGCTCCACCACAGCGGCGCCACAACCGCTGGCGAACCAACTACTCACATGCTCTTGTGGTGATGTGCATGTCCACGGTGCAGATCACCACAAGACCCATCCCGACCGGGCGATCGCGGCGGTTGCGGCTCGGCAGCGGGGAGTCGTAACGTTGACCCAGCTGCGAGCGGCTGGTCTCGGCCGCGGGGCTATCAGGCATCGCCTTGGCACGGGACGCCTTCATCGCATTCATGGCGGCGTCTACTTGGTTGGCCACTCGGCGCCGATGCCGCTTGCGCGAGAAACCGCGGCCTTGCTTGCTTGTGGGCGCGGCGCCATATTGAGCCACGGCAGTGCCGGGGCGATCTGGGGGTTTGTCGCGAGAGACAGCGGGCCGGTCGACGTCACGATTGTGGGGCGAGACTGCGGCACTCGAACAGGCATACGCGTTCGACGGACGCTCGACCTCGACAACCGAGACATCCGGCGCCGGGAACGATTGCCGATCACAGCGCCAGGCCGCACGCTGCTTGACCGCGCAGAGGGCCCGACCTTTACGCGCTCCGCGGCAGAGGACCGATTTCGCGCGTTGTTGCGAGACGCCGGCCTTCCCTCCCCAGAAGCAAACGTGAAGATCGGTCCTTACGAAGTCGACCTGCTCTGGCGAGAGGAGCGACTAGTCGTTGAAGTCGACGGCTACGCCTTCCATTCGACCCGCTCCGCGTTCGAGCGGGACCGTGCTCGCGACGCCGACCTCCAAGCACGTGGACTGCGAGTCCTGCGCTTCACGTGGCGTCAAATCGTCGACCAACCGGAGATCGTCGTTAGCCGCGTCAAGCAGCTGCTGAAGCGGTGAGGGTGGGATTCGAACCCACGATACGGTTTCCCGCATACACGCTTTCCAAGCGTGCTCCTTAAGCCACTCGGACACCTCACCGGGGTCCGGCAAGACTACAAGCCGAGGTTGCGTACGCCGTCCTCGTCCCAGCCGAGGTGGTGGGCGATCTCATGGCGGACGGTGCGGGTGACCTGTGAGCGCAGGAGGTCGTAGTCGTGGCCGAAGTCGCGCTCGAGGGTGTCCTGGTAGATGATGATCCGGTCGGGATAGTTGTCGCGCGCGACGGTGTCGCCGTAGTAGTGACCGTAGGCGCCGTGCTCGCGCCCGCGGCGGGAGACGACGACGGGGATGTCGTTGAGAACCTCCTGGAACTCGTCCGGCAGCTCGTCGAGCGCTTCGGCGACGAGGTCGTCGAAGTTGGTCGGCGGCGAGTCGGGGGCGGGCAGGCGGGCGAGCGTCTCGCTGCGCTGGATGATCCGCTCGATCTCCCGCTCGCTCGTGCCGTCGCCCATCAGCGCAACGGTCGCCCAGGCGGTGAAGAGGATCAGCGCAACGGCGCCGATTAACAGGGTGAGCAGATCCTCGGCTCCCGACAGCTCAGGCGGGTTGAGCAGGAACAGCAGCATGCCGACGATGAATGCCGCGGCGGCGGCCGCCTTCAGTGGTTGGCGCAGCGAATCCCTCACGTGTCAAGCGTAGTCGCGCAGGCAAGGCCGTCCGATTGACTGGCCAGTCAGCCAGTCCTGTAACGTGCCAATCCCGTGGACTCCCAGCTCCAGCAGGACGCGCCCGCCACCGACTTCGACCGCGCGACCGCGATCACGCCGCTCGGCGACGGTCGCTTTGCCGGCGAGGTCGAGGACGGTTGGGGCGCGCCGCCCGGACCGAACGGCGGCTATCTCGCGGCGATCCTCACCCGTGCGTTGGAGCAAGTCATCGCGCCAGCCGGCGATCGCCAGCTGCGTACGCTCACGACGCACTACCTGCGTCCCTCGCAGCCCGGGCCGGTCGAGGTCGCCGTCGAGATCGTCCGCGCCGGCAAACGCTTCTCGACTGGCCGGGCAACCGCGTTCCAGAACGGCAAGGAAACGATGACCGCGCTCGGCGCGTTCTCCACCGCTGGCCTGCCGGCGGCGGCAACCTGGTCGCCGAACCTCCCCACCGCCGCGCCGGCGCCCGCCCGCGCCGCTGACCCGATCCCGTCGGCCGACTACCGGCCCGACAGCGACGGCTGGCTCGAGACAACGGTCGAGATGCCGTCGATCGTCTCGCGCGTGAAGATCGCGCCACGGCTCGGGGGCAAGCCGTTCTCGGGCCGAGAGCTGGCACCGGGGGAACCCGCTGAGACCGGCGGCTGGATCGCGTCGCTGACCCCGCGCCGGATCGACGCCGCTGAGCACGCCGGCGATCGCCCCGACGATCGACCTCACCGTCCACATCCGCGCCGACCTCCCGCCTGAGGGCCTGCCCGACCAGCCCGTCCTCGGCCGCTTCCGCACCACCGCCGCCGTCAACGGCACGATGGAGGAGGACGGCGAGCTCTTCCTCGCCGACGGCACCCTGCTCGCCCAATCCCGCCAGCTCGCACTGCTGGCGCCGTTCGGCTAGAGACCAACTCTTGTGGTGATCTGCATGTATGACGTGCAGATCACCACAACGGTTGGGTTACTTAGTCGCCCGGAATCACCAGTCGCGCATGGGCGCGGGCGAGCATCAGCACCGCAACGCTGCGCGCCTCGCCGCCGTCGAGCGGGGCCAACTCGGCGTCCTCGATCGTGAAGAAGGTCAGGTCGTCGCGGTTGACGTGGTCTGAGAGGCGGCTGCGAAAGCCCTCGGCGGGTAGCGTCATCGAGCCGGTGACGCGATAGCGGTCGGTCTCGACGACGACCTTCTCCTTACGTAGGTCCATGGCGGGCGATCCTAGGCCAGTCAGCGGCCGTTCACAGTCAGGTCAAACCCCACCCGCCGCCGCGAGTACGGTTCAACGCATGACGCCCGTCATCGGAATCTGCGCCGCCGTCGAGCAGGCGCGCTGGAGCCACTGGGATCAGGAGGCGGCGCTGGTGCCGCTCGCCTATGTGAACGCCGTCCAGCTCGCGGGCGGCCTGGCGCTGGTCGTGCCGCCCGACGACGAGGTCGCCGAGAAGCCTGACGAGCTGCTCGACAAGCTCGACGGCCTGATCCTGATCGGCGGCGCCGACGTCGATCCCGCCACCTACGGTGCGATGCCCGGCCCGCACACCGGCCCGACCCGCCCGGAGCGCGACCGCTTCGAGCTCGCGCTCGCCTACGGGGCAATGGAGCGCGGGCTGCCGCTGCTCGGGATCTGTCGCGGCGGTCAGATGGTCAACGTCGCCTGTGGCGGCACGCTGATCCAGCATCTGCCCGACGTCGTCGGCGACGACCATCACCTGCCGACGCCCGGCAGCTTCGCCGAGCACGAGGTCGAGCTCGAGGCCGGTTCGCTCGCGGCGCGCGCCGCCGGCGCCGATCGCATCACAGTCAGATCCCACCATCACCAGGCCGTCGACGAGGTCGGCGAGGGCCTGAAGGCGACCGGCCACTCCCTGCCCGACGCCATCGTCGAGGCGGTCGAGCACCCCGACCACCAATTCACGCTCGGCGTCCTCTGGCATCCCGAGGCCGACGAGCGCAGCAAGGTCGTCTCAGCGCTGATTGGCGCTGCGCGTGCGGGGGTAGCCTCAGGGTAATGCGGATCGGCATGCTCACTGGGGGTGGTGACTGCCCAGGGCTGAACGCCGTGATCCGCGGCATCGTCCGCCGCGGCGCTCAGCTCGGCGATCACCAGTTCGTTGGCTTCCGCAACGGCTGGGCAGGCGCGATCGCCGGCAGCGTCACCGAGCTGACGCCCCAGAGCACGGCCGGCATCCTGCCGCGCGGCGGCACGATCCTCGGCAGCTCGCGCACCAACCCATACAAGGAGGACGGCGGTCCCGAGCAGATCGTCGCGACGCTCTCCGCGCACGGCATCGACGCGCTGATCCCGATCGGCGGCGAGGACACGCTTGGCGTGGCTCGCCGGCTTCACGAGGAGCAGGGGATCCCGATCGTCGGCGTGCCGAAGACGATCGACAACGACCTCGGCGGCACCGACTTCACCTTCGGCTTCCAGACCGCCGTCCAGATCGCCACCGACGCGATCGACCGCCTCCACACGACGGCAGAGTCGCACCACCGCGTGATGATCCTCGAGGTGATGGGTCGCCACGCCGGCTGGATCGCGACCTACAGCGGAATGGCGGGTGGCGCCGACGCGATCCTCGTTCCGGAGCGGCCGTTCGACATCGGCGCGGTCTGCGCGAGCATCGAGCGCCGCCACGCCGGTGGGCGCACGTTCTCGATCGTCGTCGTGTCCGAGGGGGCGAAGCCGAAGGACGGGAACGAGGTGGGGGACGAGGCGAAGACCGACGCCTTCGGCCACGTCCGGCTCGGCGGGATCGCGGTCCAGCTCGAGCGCGAGATTGAGCGCCGCACCGGTTTCGAGAGCCGGATGACGATCCTCGGCCACATCCAGCGCGGCGGCACGCCAACCGCTTACGACCGCGTGCTCGCGACCCGTTTCGGCGTCGCCGCGATGGACGCCGTCGCCGACGGCGAGTTCGGCCAGATGGTCGGCCTGCACGCGACGGACATCGTGCGCGTCGGCCTCGACGAGGCGCTGCGCGAGCCGAAGCTGCTCGACCCGTCGCTGTACGAGACGGCCGAGGTCTTCTTCGGGTGATCGGGGAATGGCGTGCGTAGGACGAAGATCGTCGCGACGATCGGGCCGGCTTCCGACGACGCGGAGACGCTCGCGCGGCTGGTCGATGCCGGTCTCGACGTCGCGCGGCTGAACTTCGCGCACGGGACGCCGGAGAGTCAGGCGGCGACCGCCCTGCGGGTGCGTGAGGCGGCCAACCGCGCTGGTCGCCAGGTGGCGATCCTCCAGGACCTGCCGGGACCGAAGCTGCGGATCGGCCCATTGCGCGACGACGTCGTCGACCTCCACGTCGGCGACATGCTGACGCTGGTCTGCGGCGACACGATCGAGGGCGACGCGAAGCGGATGTCGGTCGCCTGGGGCGGGCTCAGCGGGGCGGTCGAGCCCGACGACGAGATCTTCCTTGCCGACGGGTCGGTGCGGCTCTGCGTCGAGCGTGTGCGCGAGCCGGAGGGGGAGGTCGATGTGCGTGTCGACCTCGGCGGTCCGGTCGCCTCGCGCCAGGGTGTCAACGTCCCGGGCGAGCTGATGGCGCTGCCGTCCGTCCCGGAGGGCGACCTCGAGCTGCTGCGCTTCGGCGAGTCGATCGGCGTCGATATGGTCGCGCTGTCGTTCGTGCGCCGGCCCGAGGACGTCGAGGACGTGCGCGCCCACACCGAGCTGCCGCTGATCGCGAAGATCGAGAAGCCGCAGGCCGTGCGCAGCGCCGAGGCGATCGTTCAAGCGGCCGACTGCGTGATGGTCGCGCGCGGCGACCTCGGGATCGAGCTCGAGCTGCAGCAGGTGCCGCTGGTCCAGAAGCGCGTGATCGCGCTCGCCGGCGAGCACGCGCGGCCGGTGATCACCGCGACCCAGATGCTCGAGTCGATGGTCACGTCCTCGCGGCCGACGCGCGCCGAGGTGACAGACGTCGCCAACGCGATCCTCGACGGCACCGACGCGCTGATGCTCTCGCAGGAGACCGCCGTCGGCGCCCATCCCGTCGAGGCGGTCAAGATGATGGCGTCGATCGCCGAACGCACTGAGCCTGCCGCGCCGATCGCCGACTGGAACGAGCACCGCGTTGCCCGCGACGCGCGCGACCCCGCCTACACCGTCGCCTACAACGCCTGCGCGGCCGCCCGCCAGCTCGGGCTCAGCGCGATCGTCTGCCCGACCCTCTCCGGCCGCTCAGCGCGGCTGATCTCGGCGCATCGCCCCGACGTGCCGGTCTACGCGCTG
>CBFGZN010000109.1:0-8507 GCA_965653255.1 uncultured Solirubrobacterales bacterium
CGTCGACCTCGCGCTGCTCGGCCCGGGCGCCTGGGTGTTCCTCGAAGCGGTCGCCCACGCGGCGCCGGGGCTGGGGATTGTCGTCGCAACCGGTCGCTCGAGCGTCGCTCAGCGCGTGCGCGGGCTGCGGATGGGCGCGGACGACTGGATCACCAAGCCGTGCCACCCCGAGGAGGCGCTCGCGCGTGTAGAAGCGGTTGTGCGGCGGCGCAAGCAGGCTTCGAGCCGGATCGACCAGGCGCCGGTCGTCGCCGCCGAGTTGGAGATTCGCGCCGATCAGTTCCAGGCCTTCGCCAGCGGTCGCAGCTGCGACCTGACACGGCGCGAGTTCGAGGTCCTGCAGCTGCTCGCGGGCGCCGAGGGCAAGGTGCTGCAGCGCGAGGAGATCTACCAGCAGGTCTGGGGCTACTCGATGGCTCATGGCGATCGCTCGGTCGACGTCTTCGTGCGCAAGCTGCGCCAGAAGCTCGAGTCGGGATCGCCGCGCTGGCGCTACATCCACACCCACTTCGGCGTGGGTTACCGTTTTGATCCGGAGCTCCGTGACGACGCTCCCGCGCTCGAGGTTGCCGACGCGGAGGGTGCTCCGCCCGCTACGGTCGATCCTGCGGCGCTCCTTCACTAGCGTCCGCGGTCCCGTAGATCTCCCGAAGGGGTACTCGGATGTCGAAGGCAGGACGTTGGGGGTTGATCGCGCTCGCGGTGGTCGTCGTGGTGGCCGCCTTCCTGATCGCGCGCCCAGGCGACGACGACAGCGACAGCGGCAATCAGGCGGCGAGCACGGCCACCGAGACTGCGCCGACCGCTACCGCGCCATCGGCGCCGAAGCCGCCACCAAACGGCCCGACCGCGACGGTGATCGAGCTGAAGGACCACGAGCCGGTCGACGGGGTTTCCGATATCGACGCGAAGAAGGGCGACCCGGTGCGGATCGTCGTGCGCTCAGACGTCGCCGACGACATTCACATCCACGGCTACGACATCGAGAAGTCGGTCGCGCCGGGCAAGCCGGCGCGCTTCCAGTTCGACGCGACGATCGAGGGCGTCTTCGAGATCGAGAGCCATGAGGCGGAGCACGCCGGAAAGGACGCGCTGATCGCGCGGCTGGTGGTGGAGCCATCTTGACCGTTATCGCTCACGGGATCGTAGGTCGCTCCGACCTGCCGATCCCGGAGTGGCTGTTCGGTTGGGCCGCGGCGGTCGTGCTCGTCGTGTCGTTCGTCGCGCTTGCGGTGCTGTGGCCCGAGCCGAAGCTGTCGCGAGCGTCGTTCCGGCCGCTGCCGGGACTGTCGCGCGTGTTGTTCAGTTGGCCGGTCGAGCTGGTCTGCGGCCTGGCCGGGGTCGCGCTGCTCGTGCTGACCGTCTACGCCGGCTTCGAGGGCTCGCAGGCGGCCACGGCGAACTTCGCGCCGACGTTCGTCTACGTGATCTTCTGGCTTGGCCTGGTCGGGCTCAGCGTGCTGTTCGGCAACGTCTTCAAGGCATTCAACCCGTGGCGGGCGTGCGGTCGCGCGGTGTCGTGGATCGCCCGCACGGCGGCGCGCGCGCCGATGCCGGCGCCGCTCTCCTATCCCGAGCGGCTCGGCCACTGGCCCGCGGTGGCCGGGATCTTCCTGTTCGCGGCGCTCGAGCTGGCGGTGTCGGACGGCGACGCGCCGCGGACCGTGGCGATCGCCGCGCTCGTCTACTCGGTCGGGCAGTTCGTCGGGATGGCGCTCTACGGCGTCGAGGAGTGGACCGAGCGCGGCGACGGCTTCAGCGTCTACTTCGCGCTGTTCGCGCGGATCTCGCCATGGAGCGCGCGCGACGGCGTCATCGGCCTGCGCGCGCCGCTGGCCAGCCTCGCCGACTTCCGTCCGCTCGCCGGAACAGTGCCGCTGCTCGCGGTGATGATCGGCAGCGTCACCTTCGACGGCGCCGCCGAGGCGCCGATCTGGACCGGCATCGCGCCCGACATCTCGGACTTCTTCCAGACGCTCGGGCTGTCGCCGGAGAAGGCGCTCGAGCTGACCTTCCTGGTCGGGCTGATCGCGGCGATCGCGATCGTCTACGGCTTCTACATGCTCGGCGTGCGCGGGGCCCAGAGCGTCGGCGGCGGCTTCTCCACGCGTGAGCTGTCGCGCGCCTTCGTCGCGTCGCTGGTGCCGATCGCGTTCGCCTATGTCGCCGCCCACTACTTCACGCTGCTGCTCTACCAGGGCCAGGCGATCCTGACGCTGTCGAGCAACCCGCTCGGCTACCTCGCCTCGAACCCGCTCGGCGAGACCGGCACCGACATCTTCGGCACCGCGGACCGCTCGATCGACTACGGCGTGATCGGGGCGACGAGCGCCTGGTACTGGATGGTCGGCTTCGTCGTGCTCGGCCACGTCGCCGCGCTGACACTCGCCCACGAGAAGGCGCTGACGATCTACTCCGACGTCAAGCTCGCCGTCCGCTCCCAGTACTGGATGCTCGCCGTGATGGTCGGCTTCACCAGCCTCGCGCTCTGGCTGCTGTCGCAGGCGAACCAGTAGGCACTCTCTGGCGAGTGAGTGCGTAGCCTGGAGCTGCCGTGATCCTCCTCGCGCACGCCGGCCACTGGCTCGTCAACCTCGCCTACTTCGTCCCGGTGATCGGGTTCCTCGGTTGGCTCGGCTGGACCGAGCTGCGCAACCGGCGTGAGAAGCGGGCCGAGCGCCGGGCTGCCGACGGCTAGGCGGTTCGCTCCGGCGTGAAGCGGTAACCGATGCCGAAGTGGGTGTGGATGTAGGTCCAGTCGGGGGCGGCCAGCTCCAGCTTGCGGCGGACCTTGCGGATCAGGACGTCGACGGAGCGATCGCGGCGCGGCATCTTGCCGCCCCAGACGAGCTGGTAGATCTCGGCGCGCTGGACGACGCGGTCGAGCCGCTCGGCGAGGACGTAGAAGAGCTCGAACTCGCGCACGGTCAGGCCGGCGCGGCGACCGTCGATCAGCACCTGAAGCTCGGTCGGGCGTATTTCGACATTGCCGATCCGACGCTCCTCCAGGTCGTCAGGCGAGTTCGGCGGCAGCGCTGCCAGCATCACGCAGAACCCTCATCGATGGCGATGGTTCGGCGGTGAACGACCTGTGTCGAGCTGGAGAACATCTGGATAACGAGCCTCGCCGTGCGCTACTCGAATGAGCCGTAGTTGCCCTGGGCCTTGTTGAACGCGCAGCGGAAGTTCTCGGGCTGGCCGACTGGCTTGCCGCCGGCGAAGCCGCCGCGGTCGCCGTTGTCGTAGACGGTGATGTAGTGGAGCGTCTCGGGCGCGGGATTGGCCGGCACGGGGGCCGGGTCGGGCTCGCCGGCACGCGGGTCGCCGCGCGAGACGTCGCTGACACCCTGCGAGCCGGCAGCGCGGGCGCCAGAGGCAGTCGTAGTCAGCGTCGAGCTCATCTCGCGACGGTCCTTCAACCCGTCAGTCGGGTCGACGTCGGTCGAGGCGGTGACCTCGTTGTCGTCGGCGCGGCCGGCGAGCTTGACGCGCGGCGCGGCGCCGATCAGCTGGGCGGCGGTCGGCAGGTAGCCGCCGAGCTCTACGCAGGCCTGGGTCGCGAAGAAGTAGTCGTTCTTGCCGACCTCGGTGCGGGTCAGCGGGTAGGGGCTGGCCATCATGCAGATCGTGCCGAGGTCGACAGTCTCCGGTGCGCAGCGGTCGAGCAGCGCGCGGACACGGCGGCCGCCGAGGCGGTCGGCGTTGCGTGCGCGCCGGACCTTCGGGATCGCGCTGACCGGGATCTTCGCCTTCGAGTTCAGGCGCAGCAGTCCGAACTTGCGCGGCTTCGAGCTCGCGCTGAGCTGGGCGAGGTCGCTCTTCGACGCGTCGGAGTCGGCGGTCGTCGAGAGGGCGAGCGCGAGCGCCGCCCAAGCGGCGTGGCTGACGGAACGGGGGCTGGTCACGGTCGGCTCCTTCGGGTCGATACGGGCTGTGGGGTCGGGCGCGGGCGGCCGCGCCGGGTGGAGAGGCCGGCGCCGGCGGCCGCGAGCAGCAGCACGAGCGCGGGCAGATAGGGCGGGACGGTCATCCCGCCGTCGTCGGGCGTGTAGCGCGAGAAGGCGTTGGACTCCTCGATCGCCGCCTCCTCCTCGCGCTTCTCCTCCACCTGGTAGGTGCGTGCCGGCGCGCCGCCGGGCGGCATCGGCCGGACGATCGGCGGTGGGGGCGGCGGGACGATCGCGGGCACCGCGGCGGCGACGCCGGCGGCGGCCAGTGGCACGAGCGGCAGCGCGGCGATCGGCGGCGTCGGCGGGGCGACGGCCGCGGGCAGCGTCGGGAGGACGAGCGGGGGCGGCTCGAAGTTGAACGGCGGACCGCCCGCCGGGGCCGGTCCGGGCGGGGGCGGCGCCGGCGGCGCCGTCTGCGGCTGGGCGCGCTTGAAGCGGTCGGGACGCAGCGGCCGCGTTCCGCACGGCCGTTGGACGCTGCCGTCGAGCACCGTCACCAGTTCGGAGTAGGAGAAGCCGCCCGCGCTGACCGTCACGGTCGTCGTGCCCGCGTTGAACGGGCAGAGCAGGCCGCTCGTCCCGCCAGCCGCGGCGCTCTGGCTGGCAAAGGCCGTGGCGCTCGTGGCCGCGCCGGGGCGCGTGCTCGCGTTCGCGCTGACGACCTTGTCGTCGGGCCCGATCAGCGGTTTGCGCAGGTTGGTCGAGTTCGGGTCCTGGACGACGAAGTCGGCGATGTCGGGGTCCGACGAGCTGAAGCTGTACTCCGGCTTGATCCGTGCCGAGCAGCCGGCGATCAGGCACTGGTCGGGCGGGAACGAGGTGTAGGGGTCGCCGCCGGCCGGGTCGGGGTTGCCCGAGCCAGCCGACGCGCGGCCCCAGCGGTCGCCGCCACGCGGCTTGCGGCCGAGCCCACGGAACAGCGCCGGGCGCGAGCGACGCAGCAGAGTGCCGTCGGTCGCCTCGAGCGACAGGTCCTCGATGATCGGAACCATCCGCACGTTCACCGGCGCGCGGTTGGTCGCCGGGTCGCGCTCGGCGGCGTCGATCTCGAGCAGCAGCACGCCGCTGTCGCCGAACAGCGAGTCGGCGCTGTCGGCGCCGACCGCCCCGGCGATCGGCGAGCGGTAGCCGAGCGTGCCGGTGCCGTAGCTGGGGATCGTCTGTGTGGCGGCGGCCGGGATCCGCGTGGCGCGGTTCTCCTCGGGGCGGTCGTAGACGTAGGCCGACGCGCCGTGGTCGACGAGCACGCGCGCGACCTGGTCGCCGTCGCTGGCGACGTTGAGCTTCGGCGTGAAGCGCGTGTTGAGGTCGCGGTTGCCCATCACGATCGCCGGAATGCCGTCGGCGCGGGCGTCGTCGAGCACGGCGGTCAACCACGGGAGCTGCGGCTCGGCGGGGTTCTGATGTGCGTCGCTGGCGGCGAGCGAGCCGAGCGAGTTGTCGATCACGGCGATCCGGACGCGCCCGCCGGAGCCGTCGCTGTCGAATGCGTAGTGGGTGCGGGCGCCGCTGCCGGGGGACGCCCCGGGGATGCCGCTCGCGGAGATCCCGGCCGGCGCCGGACCGCCGCCGAACGGCGCTGGAAAGGCGCCGAAGGCGGCGCGGAAGACGGCGGCTCCGAGACCGTCGGCGGCGTCGCTGGAGCCGAGCGCCGGGAAGACCGGCAGGCCCGGCTGGCCGGCGAGCAGCTGTGCGTAGCGGCTGCCGTCGGCGGGGCCAAGCCCGCCCTTGACGCGGTTGCCGGTGTAGAGCAGCGCGCGCGGGCCGCCCGGCGCCGCGTGCATCGCCGCGACTGAGCGCAGCGCCGCTCCCAGCGTGCGATCCGGGCCGATCGACTGCGGCGCCAGGTCGGCGCAGGCGGCGTCGCACTGGGCGTGGCCGCCGACGGCGAAGCGGACCGGCCCGCCGGCGAGCGGAACGCCGCTCGCGCTCGCCGCCTGCGGCGAAGCGTTGTCGCCGTAGCGGTAGATCCCGGCGGTGCGGACGCGGGCACGGATCGAGCGGCCCTCGCCGTTGCGTGTCGAGGACCCGCGCCCGGCGGCATCGGCGTCGCCGCTCCAGCCGCCGACCGCCCAGCCGTTGCCGGCGCCGTCGAGCAGCAGCCCGAGCACGGGGTCGCTCTTCAGCGGCCGGTCGGCGCTCGAGCCGGAGAACGAGTTGCGCTGCTCGTCGCTCCAGCCGCCGTCGGTCTCGCGCAGCAGGTAGCCGTCGCCGGGCAGCTGGAACGGCGGCAGGATCGGCGGCGGGACGTTGGGGTCCGGCTCGGGAAGGTCGTCGGCCGGCGGGTAGGAGAGCTGGGGGATGACCGAGACCACCGCGCGCAGCGCGCCGCCGCCAGGACGCGTCGCCGCCGCGGCGATCGCCGTCGAGCCGGGCAGCGGCTGGTCGGTGAACGTCCACGGCGCGCCGCCGCTTTCGCGCTTCAGCACGATGTCGCGCCCGGCGGCGACGGCGCCGCCGTCGGGCAGGCCGGCGACGGCGACCAGTTGCGGCCGCCCGGCGCGGATCGCGTCGAGCAGCGCGCGGGCGGAGGCGTCGACGCGCCAGCCGCCGCCGTCGTTGACGAGCAGGTCGCCGCCCGCGGCGACGATCGCCTGCTGGCCGGCGAATGCGATCGAGGTCAGGTCGCGACTCTCGTAGCCGGCCGGAAGCGGCTCCTGCTCCCAGCTCTTGCCGTAGGCGAGCAGCACGCCGCCCTTGCCGACCGCGTAGCCGCGGTCCGGGTTGCCGGGCTGGAACGCGACGTCGAGCAGGTTGCCCTCAAAGCCGATCGGGATGCCGGGGTCGCCGCTCCAGAGGCCGTCGTCGGCGTTCCACTGCCACATCGCGCCGAGGTCGCCGACCGCGTGGGCGCGATTCGGCTCCGGCCAGGCAACCGCGCGCAGCGTCGAGCGGTTGACGCTGCCGCTCGAGGAGAGCAGGAACTCGCGTCGCCAGCCGCCGCCGGGGACGTAGCGAGCGACGCCACCGTCGACGCCGACGGCGAGCGCGCCCGAGCCGATCGCGCCGGGCGTGGCGTTCGGGGCGCCGGTCACGTCGGCGAGCGGGGCGCGCAACGAGATCGGCCACGGCCGCAGGCGTGCCGGCGCCGCGGACAGCGAGATCTCGACCGGGCCCTCGAGCCAGCCGCTGTCGGCGTTCGCGAACGCGCCCGACGGGCGGAAGTTGCCGCCACCGCCCGGCATCCGCGCGAAGACACCGTCGGTCAGGCGCAGGTACGCGCCGCGGTTGCTGTCCTCCTCGCCGCCGGCATCGAGCGGGTTGGTGATCACGCGCGTACCGAAGCCCGTTCCCGGCCAGGCGAAGCTGCGGTAGTCGCCCTGGCGCGAGAAGCGCGCGCCGAGCGGCGTCGTGCAGACGGAGGCGTCGCACCACGAGCCGGTCACGGTGTTGCTGCCGCTGTCGAAGTAGAGCGTGATGTCGCGCGCCGCGCCCGCGACCGTCGCCGCGGCGTCGATCCAGACGCCGTCGGTCGTGACGGTCAGCGGCTGGGCGGTGCCGCCGAGCGGCGCCAGGCCGGCGATCGCGAGCCCGGGCGTGTCGCGGTCGGCGTACCAGCCGGCGAGCGGCCGCTCGACCCAGAGCGGGTCGCCGGGTGGCCCGCTGCGCTGCAGCAGCACGATCCCGCGGCCGAGTGCCGGAGCGGTTGCAGCGAGCGCCCAGGCGTTGTCGGCGCTGGTCGCGTCGATCGCGAGGACCTGAAAGTCGGCCTCCGATCCGGACGGGATCTCGACCTCCTCGCGCGACCAGGCGCTGCCGTCGAAGTGCAGTACGCCGTCACTGGCCGCGCGACCGGTCGGTGCGACGAAGAGGCCAGTGGCGGCGCCCTCGTCGAAGGCAGCGATCGCAACTCGTCCGCTGCCCTGGTCGGCGGCGAGCGCCTCGGCCGGCTGGCCCGGCTCCGCCGGCAGCAGGACGTCGGCCGGTGGCTGGTCGAGCAGCCGGAAGCGGCCACCGGGATCGCGGCGCAGGATCACGGCCTGGCTGCCGACCGGGCGTGCTGTGTCGCGGCCGGCGAGCACGGCGCCGCCGTTCGGCGTCACCCGGGCCGACAGGCGGTTCGGGGTCATGCCGCGGTAGGGATTGCCCTGCTCGTCCTGGGGCAGCTCGGCGACGCGCCAGCCGGCGGCGGACGTGTGGCGCAGGAAGGCGAGCTGAGGGGCAGGCTGGAGCGGGTTGGCGACCGGGCCGAAGCCGGTGCTGCTGCCGGCGATCCGGTCGACGGTCAGCGGCAGCTCGCGGTAGCCCCAGGTCTCGTCCGTGGCCGGCGCGGCGCCCATCAAGGTCATCCCGGCATCGGCCGTGCCGAGTTGCGGCAGCGGACCGACCGCGGGAGGACCGGACTGGCTGCTGCCGGGAGACGGTACGAGCAGCACCGCCGCTGCCACGGCGGCCAGCGCGAGCGAGCCGAGCGCCGCGTGGCGCCGGTGGGCCTTCTCGAGGTCCACCACTACTTGGCCGCCTTGACGTCGAACGCCAACCGGGTCGGGTAGCGGTCGCGGTGGAGCTGGAGCGGCAGCCGGCGGGTGTAAAGGGCGGAAGCAAGCGCCCGCGAGA
>CBFGZN010000110.1:0-8437 GCA_965653255.1 uncultured Solirubrobacterales bacterium
TCGGCCCGCTCTATGAGGGCATCCGCGACTTCGGGCGGTACCGCGTCGTGTCACGACCGCTGTTCGGGCGCTCGCTCGACACGGGCAACACCTTCCGGTCGACGCCAGGCGCACTCGACGGGACGGTCGCGGCACTGCAGTACGGCAAGCCGACCGACAACCTGCACGCGACGATCGACCGCGTCCGTTTCTTCCTCTTCCTCGGCGTCCTGATCGGCACGTTGTTCGCCTTCCTCGCGGGCTTCTGGGTCGCGCGGCGCGCGATGCGCCCGATCTCCGGATTGACGAAGGCCGCGCGCGAGGTCGCCCGCACGCGCGACCCCGCGCACACCGAGCTCCCGCGCCCGGTCGCCAATGACGAGGTCGCCGAGCTGTCGACGACGCTCAGCGAGATGCTCGCCGAGCTGGCTGCCGCCCGCAGCGAGACCGAGGCGAGCCTGGAGCGCCAGCGCGAGTTCGTCGCCGACGCTTCGCACGAGCTGCGGACTCCGCTGACCAGCATCCTCGCCAACCTCGAGCTGCTGCAGGAGGAGCTCGGCCAGCCCGGCGGACCGCGCGACAACGCTGCCGCGACCGAGATCGCCGACTCGGCACTGCGCTCGTCGCAGCGGATGCGGCGGCTGGTCGGGGATCTCCTGCTGCTTGCGCGCGCGGATGCCGGGCGCCGCGAGCAACCGCGCCCGCTCGATCTCGCCGAAGTCGTCCGCGAGGCCGCGCGAGAGGCGGTTTCGGTCGGTGGCGAGCATCCGCTGACGCTCGACCTGCCGGACGGCGACGGCGTGACCGTCGAGGGCTCGCGCGACGACCTGCACCGCCTGGTCCTCAACCTCGTCGAGAACGCGTTCCTGCACACGCCGTCGGGGACGCCGGTCGTGGTCTCGGTGCGCAACGGCGACAAGGACCTGACGCTCGAAGTCGCCGATCGCGGCCCGGGCGTTCCGGCCGACCGGCGCGAGCGCGTCTTCGAGCGCTTCGCGCGCAGCGCCGGCGACCGCTCGTCGGTCAGCGGGACCGGCCTGGGCCTGGCGATCGTGCGCGCCGTCGCCGAGGCTCACGGGGGCACGGCGACCGTCCGCGACGCCGACGGCGGCGGCGCGCTGTTCGAGATTCGCCTGCCAGCGGCGCTCCAAACGGCGCCGGAGCGTGTTCAGAACGGCGACAGCAGCCACTCCACCGTCAAGGGAGCCGCCCAGTCGTGAAGCGAATCGCCGCCCTCCGCCCCTCGCCAGCCCTTGTCATCGCTTGCATCGCCCTCTTCGTCGCACTCGGCGGCGTCTCGTATGGCCTTGCGACCAATTCGATCGACAGTCGTGAGATCGCGAACAACACGATTCGCAGCAAGGACGTCCGCGACAACAGCGTCTACACCCGCGACATCCGTAACAACGACGTCCGCGACATCGACATCCGTAACGGCACGCTCAAGGGCCGCGACCTCGCCAAGGGCACCATCACCGGCGACAACATCAACATGGCCAAACTCGGCCAGGTCCCCGACGCCGCGGCGCTCGGCGGCATCGCGGCCTCTCAATACGCGCGCCCCGCAGAGCCGGTGCACCTCGTCGGCACCACCGACGAGCCGAACTACCAGTCCGGCTATGTCGTCGCGGGCGCTAGTGACCTCGCGCCTGGGTTCTGGAAGCTCGCGGGGATGGTCTGGCTCCAAGGCAGCGCAGTGGACGGCAACGGAACCGTTTTCACCTTGCCCGTTGGCTACCGCCCGGCGGGCGACGCCCACTTCGGCACGACGACGGTCGAGTCCGATGGCGATGTCGTCGCGTCAGGCGATGTCGCGCTTGACGGAATCTTCTTCCGAATTCCCTGACCAGCGGCGCGAGAGCCAAGCCTGGCAAGGAAGCAGGGGCCGTAGCGTGCAGCGCACGTGAGGCCCCGATGACGGCGCCAGGCGCCGGCTATCGCGCCGCTGCTAGACCTCTACGACGACCGGCAGCACCATCGGGCGGCGCTTGAGCTTCTTGTAGACGAACGCCGCGACGTCGGCGTGAAGGCGCGACTGGATCAGGTCGATCTCGCGCAGGTCGTCCTGGGCGCTGCGCGCGAGCGAGCCGATGACGGCGCCACGCAGATCGACCATGAACTGGTCCTCCTCGTCGACGAACGGCACGCCGCGGAAGATGATCTCCGGCTCTGCGACCGAGCGGCCGCTCTGCTCGGAAACCGTCGCCACAACGATGAAGATGCCGTCGGCGGAGAGCATCCGGCGGTCGCGCAGCGCGACGTCCTCGATGTCGCCGACGTCGACGCCGTCGACGAAGATCATGCCCGCCTGCTCCGGCTCGCCGAACGATGCTCCGTCGGCGTCGATCTCGAGCGGCAGCCCGTTGTCGCCGCTGAAGATCGCCTCGGGATCGATCCCGACCGCTTCCGCGAGCTCGCCGTGGAGCTTGATCCGCTTGTAGTCGCCGTGGACCGGCATCACGTAGCGCGGGTTGGTGAGATTGAGCATCAGCTTGATCTCCTCCGCGTAGCCGTGCCCGGAGGCGTGAATCGGTGCCTCACGCGGCGTCACGACATCGGCGCCGATGTGGAACAGGCGGTCGATCGTGTCGTTGACCGCCCGCTCGTTGCCGGGCACCGGCGTCGCCGAGAAGACGACCGTGTCGCCCTCGTGCAGCTTGACGTGCTGGTGGTCGCCATGGGCCATCCTGCGCAGCGCCGACAGCGGCTCGCCCTGGCTGCCGGTCGAGAGGATGATCAGCTTGTGATCGGGGAAGTCCTCGATCTCGCGCGGCTCGACGAGCATTCCCTCGGGGATGTGGATATGGCCGAGCTGGCTGCCGATGTTGACGTTCTTGCGCATCGAGCGGCCGACCAGCGCCACCTTGCGGCCGAGCAGCTCCGCCGCGTCCACCACCTGCTGGACACGGTGGATGTTCGAGGCGAACGAAGTGACGACGATTCGCCCGTCGCAGCGCGCGAAGGTCTCCTCGAGCTTCGGCCCGACGAGCGACTCCGACAGCGACCAGCCGCTGCGATCGGCGTTGGTCGAGTCGCCGCAGAGCAGCAGGATGCCCTCGCTGCCCAATTCGGCGAGTCGCGCGATGTCGGCCGGCACGCCGTCGACCGGAGTCTGGTCGAACTTGTAGTCGCCGGTGAGCAGGACAGTGCCCAGATCGCAGGTCAGCGCGTAGGCGTACATGTCGGGGATCGAATGTGCGAGCTTGACCGCCTCGACCTCGAAAGGACCCGCCTCGCGGACGTCGCCCGGGCGCATGTACTCAACATTGATGTCCTTCAGCTTGTGCTCGTCGAGCTTCGAGCGGGCCATCGCCATCGTCAGCGGGCCGCCGTAGATCGGCGGCGTGATGTCGAGCTCACGCAGCACGTACGGCAGCGCCCCGATGTGGTCCTCGTGGCCGTGGGTGATGAAGATCGCCTCGATGTCGTCGACGCGATCGCGCAGGTAGGCGAAGTCCGGCAGCACCAGGTCGATGCCGAGCTGGTCTGGCGCCGGGAACCGCAGTCCGACGTCGACGATCACGATCTTGCCCTCGTACTCGAGGACCGTCATGTTCTTCCCGATCTCCCCCAGCCCGCCGAGCGGGAGGACGCGCAGCTTCCCTGACAAGTGGCTAGACCCTCTCCGCCAGGCCGTGCGCCTCGAGGGCCGCGCGGATCGTTGCGAGCTCCTCAGGAGAGGCTTCGACCATCGGCAGGCGTACACCGCCGACGTCGTGGCCGAGCAGGTTCAAGGCCGCCTTGGTCGAGATACAGGCCGGTGCCACGGAAAGCGCATCGTAGAGCGGCATCAAACCGGCCTCGATCGCATGGCGCTCCTGAGGCTCGTCGATCATCCGGCGCAGCTCGCTGCCGACCAGGTGCGAGGCGACGAGGATGCCGCCGGTCCCCCCCATGTCGAGCACGGCGGCGAGCATGTCGTCGTTGCCCGCGAGCAGGTCGAGCCCGTCGATCGGCGCCAGATCGTCGGCGCGCGCCTGCTTGACGGCGACGATGTTCTCGATCTGCCCGAGCTCGGCGAGCAGATCGTTTGGCATGTCCACGCCCGAGCGCAGCGGGATGTTGTAAGCGACGATCGGCAAGTCGGTCGAGTTCGCGATCGCCCTGTAGTGGGCCAGCAGCCCACGACGGTTGGGCCGGTTGTAATACGGCGCCACGACGAGCACGCCGTCGGCCCCGGCCGCCGCCGCGCGCGCTGTCAGCTCGACGGCGTGGCTGGTGTCGTTCGAGCCGGTTCCGGCGATCACCGGCGCACCGGGACGCTCGGCGCGCGAGACTTGGACGCCGATGTCCCAGACACGCGCCTTCTCGTCGTCGCTGAGCGTCGACGCCTCGCCGGTCGTGCCGGTCAGGACCAACCCGTCCGAGCCGTTGGCCAGCAGATGGCGGACGAGCTCCGCCGTAGGTTCTTCCGCCAGCGCCCCATCGGCGTCGAACGGCGTCACCATCGCGGTGAGGATGCCCGAGAACGTCACGCAGGCCACCTTACCGTGCGCGCCTTCGAGCGGCATGCCGCTTGCAGACTGGTCAGACCGTCTGTCGGAAATGTCACAATGGACGGTCGAAAATGCCTGAGCGCGACTACAGCCACCGCACAACCGTCCAGAAGCTTGGCGTCAAGGAGGGCGAGCGGATCGAGGTCATCGGCGATGTCGGTCCCGGCCTCCGTGACGGCGTCAAAGCCGCTATCGGCCGCGGCCTCGTCCGCGCCGGCGAGCTCGACGGAGCGATCGTCCTCGTCGAGACGCTCGACGAGGCCAAGGAGACCCTCGTCCGCTACCGCACGCGGATCAAGGACTCCGGCTACCTCTGGGTGATCACCCGCAAGCGCGGCCACGAGCGCTACGTCAACCAGATGCAGATCGTCCCGGTCGCCAAGCGAATCGGGCTGATCGACAACAAGACCTGCTCGATCGACGACGAGCGTTCGGGAATCCGCTTCGTCGTCCCCCGCGCGCTCCGCAAGGACGCGGCCGACGCTGCTTAACGCTAGGCGGCGCGGTTCTTCAGGCTAGGGCTCTGGCGGGGCTGCCCGCGGGTCCTGTCTCCGATTTTGGTCCACACGCTTCGGCTTCTGTCGGCGACTGCGCCCCGTGCCTGGCGCGATCGAGGGTGTAGGGCGCTGACGCTGATCGACGGCAGGGGCTCCGCGCTCGACATCCGCCTGCGCGCGCGGACGCAAAATGCGTCGCCACCCGCGGAAACAAACGCCTGAGCACTAGCCCCAACCGCCAGGCGCCTAACGCTAACGCGCCCTAAGAGCGAAAAGCGGTCTCGACCCTGGATTCGCTCTCCGCTCCGATCCGCCGAGGGCATGGTACGGGGACCAACGTTGTGCCTCCGCGGGTGGCGACGCATTTTGCGTTTGAGGCGCAGGAACGAGCACTCAAACCAAAATCGGAGACAGGACCCGCGGGAAGCGCGCCCCCGATCCCTAGAACAAGAACTGCTCGAGCCCAAAGGCGGGCGACTGCTGCAGCTGCCCCACGCGGCGAACGGCTAGGAGCACACCTGGCATGAAGGACTCGCGGGAGATGGAGTCGTGGCGGATGGAGAGGGTTTGGCCGAGGCCGCCGAAGACGATCTCCTGGTGGGCTACTAGGCCTGGGAGGCGGATCGAGTGGATCGGCTGGTGGACGTTGCCGCCGGCTTCGGCGATCAAGTCCGCGGTGCGTGCGGCGGTGCCGGAGGGGGCGTCGAGCTTGCGGTCGTGGTGGAGCTCGACGATCTCGCACTCGGGCATGTGGGGCGCGATCAGCTTGGCGGCCTCCATCATCAGGACGGCGCCGATCGCGAAGTTCGGGGCGACGAAGAGGTTGGCGCTACCGACGCCGGAGAGCTGGTTGAAGTCGGCGCCGGTGGTTCCCATCACGCAGTGGACGCCCGCTTCGAGGCACTGGCGGGCGTTGTCGAGCGCCGTGTCGGGCCGGGTGAAGTCGACGACGACGTCGGCGTTGGGCAGGACGTCGGCGAGCGTGGTGTCGAGCGTCGGGTCGGCGCGACCGGTGAGCTCCATGTCGTCGGCGCCCTCGACCGCACGGCAGACTTCCTCGCCCATCTTCCCGGCGGCGCCGGAGACTGCGACCCTGATCACGCCGCGAGCGCCTCATTGACGGGCGCCAGCGCCGCGCGGAAAGCGTCTTCGCTGGCCCCCACTCCCGCGGCCGACAGCCGCTCTGGGGCGTACAGCTCGGCGGCGAGCGTCGCTACGTCGTCAAGCGTCACTGCATCGAGCGCGGCGAGCACCTCGTCGAGGGTCAGTACCGGGATTCCCATCAGGACAGAGCTGCCGAGCCGGTTCATCCGGGCGAGTGTCGACTCCATCGACAGCGTCGTACGACCCTTCACGTTCTCGCGCGCTCGCTCGAGCTCCTCGGCGGTGATGCCGTCGGCGGTTACGCGCGTCAGCTCGCGGCCGATGATCTCCATCGCTTCGCCGACGTTGTCTGGCCGTGTGCCGACGTAGATGCCGATCTGGCCGCTGTCGACGAACTGGCTTGCGTAGGAGTAGACCGAGTAGGCGAGGCCGCGCTTCTCGCGCACCTCCTGGAACAGCCGCGAAGATGTCGAGCCGCCGAGCACGGTGTCGAGGATCCGCAGCGCGAAGCGGCGGTCGTCGCCGCGTGCGATGCCGGGACCGCCGACGCAGAGGTGGTACTGCTCGGTCTCCTTGGTGTGGAAGCAGCGGCGCGGGCTGATCTCCGTCGGGGCCGCCTCGGCGGGTCCGTCGGCGCCCGGCAGCGAGGCGCAGTCCAGCTTCTCCTGGGCGAGCTCGACGAGCCGCTCGTGGTCGACGTTGCCAGCAGCCGCGAGCACGAGGTTGCCGCCGACGTAGCGCTCGTCATGGAACGCCGCAATCTCAGGGACCGGGACCGACGACACGACGTCGGCGCGGCCGATGATCGGCCTACCGAGCGGGTGATCGCCGAAGACGGCCGTCGAGAGCACGTCGTGGACCTTGTCCTGCGGCTCGTCCTCGTACATCGCGATCTCCTCGATCACGACGTCGCGCTCGGAGTCGATGTCGGGGTAGCTCGGGTGCAGCACCATGTCCGCCAGCACGTCGAACGCCTGGTCGAGGTGGCGGTCGAGGAAGCGCGAGTAGACCGAGGTGGTCTCCTTGCCGGTACCGGCGTTGACCTCGGCGCCGAGCGAGTCGAACAGCTCGTCGATCTCGCGCGAGCTGAAACGGTCGGTTCCCTTGAACAACAGGTGCTCGAGGAAGTGCGAGAGCCCCGCCTGCGCGGGGCTCTCGTCACGCGATCCGGTGCGGATCCACAGCCCGAGGGCAATGGAGCGCACCGAACCGACGCTCTCCGTCACGACGCGAACGCCGGACGGGAGCGTGGTCAGCTGGGCGTCGTCGACGCTCAGCGCGAATCCCTTCGGTGGTCGCCACCGCCATTGTCACGGCGACGCCCGCCACGGTCACCACCGCGGCCGCGGCCTCCGCCGCCTCCGCTCGGGCGGCCGCCCTTGTCGCCGGTGCCGACGCCAGCCAGCTCCTCGGCGCTCTTGCCGGCGATGTCCGGATCGTCGGCTCGACGCAGACCGACGCGACCGCGCTCGCGGTCGACCTCGACCACGCGGACCTCGATCTCCTGGCCACGCTCGAGCACGTCCTCGACCGCGTCGACGCGCTCGCCGGGCTTGACGTTGCTGATGTGCAGCAGGCCGTCGTTGCCCTTCGTGAGCTCGATGAACGCACCGAACGTCGTCGTCTTGACGACCTTGCCGGTGAACTCGTCGCCGACCTCGACGTCCTTGGTCATCGAGCGGATCCGCTCGACCAGGGCGTCGCCCTGCTCACCGTTGGACGCGAAGACGCGCACGGTGCCGTCGTCGTCGATGTCGATCTGGGCGTCGAACTCCTCGGACAGCGAGCGGATCGTCTCGCCGCCCTTGCCGATGACCATGCCGATCTTCTCGGTGTCGATCTGGATCTGGCCGATCGACGGAGCGTGCTTCGACAGCGCCTCGCGCGGACCCTGGATCGCCTCGGCCATCTTGCCGAGGATGTGCTCGCGTCCGACCTTGGCCTGGGCGAGCGCGTCGCGCAGGATGTCGAACGTGACACCGGTGATCTTGATGTCCATCTGGAGCGCGGTGATGCCCTCGGACGTTCCGGCGACCTTGAAGTCCATGTCGCCGAGATGGTCCTCGACACCCGCGATGTCGGAGAGCACGATGTAGTCGTCGCCCTCCTTGATCAGGCCCATCGCGATACCGGCGACCGGCGCCTTGATCTGCACGCCGGCGTCCATCAGCGACAGCGACGATCCGCAGACCGACGCCATCGAAGACGAGCCGTTGGACTCGAAGATGTCCGACACGACGCGAATCGTGTACGGGAAGTCGTCCGGGTCCGGCACGACCGGCACCAGCGCACGCTCGGCCAGCGCGCCGTGACCGATGTCACGCCGCTTCGGGCCACGCATGAAGCCGGCCTCCCCGACCG
>CBFGZN010000111.1:0-8406 GCA_965653255.1 uncultured Solirubrobacterales bacterium
GGCATCCGCACGCTCGTCGTCGCCAACCAGACGGTTGGCGGCCAGGCGCTGATCGACCAGCTCAAGCAGCTCGCCGCCGAGGGCCCGCACCGCTTCATCGTCGTCTGCCCGCAGGGCGGCGCCGGCGAGGACGACGCCCACCGGCGCCTCGCCCACACGCTCAAGCGGCTGACCGACGAGGGCCTCGACGCGATCGGCCAGGTCACCCACCCCGATCCGTACACGGCGATCCAGCAGGCGCTGCACTTCTACGGCATCGACGAGATCGTCATCTCGACCTTCCCGGCGACCCGCTCCGGCTGGCTGCGCTCCGATCTCGTCGGACGGGTCGAGGCCTCGACCGACAAGCCGGTCCACCACGTGGTGTCGGCGGAAGACCTCGAGCAGGCGAGCGCCTGATGGAGTCCGCCTCGGTTCCAGCTCCGGGCGTGCCGGTCCCGACGCCGGCGCACCACGACGAGCACGAGCACCACGGCCCGCCGGCGGCGCACCAATCGTCGCGGCTCGACCCGCAGTTCCTCGGGATGCTGCTGTTCATCATCTCTGAGGTGATGCTCTTCGGGGCGTTCTTCACGGCCTACTTCTTCATTCGGGTCGTGAATGGCGACGCCTGGCCAGCCGCTGGCGAGCACCTGCCGGTCGCGATTGCCGGCGTCAACACGGCGATCCTCGTCTCGTCGAGCTTCACGATGCACTGGGCGCTCGAGGGCGCTCGCCACGAGAACCGCCGTGCGATGCGGATTGGCCTCCTGACGACGCTGCTGCTCGGCGCGACCTTCCTCTGCATCCAGATTAACGAGTACTTCCACATCGGCTTCGCCGTCTCCGAGAACGCACAGTCGTCAATCTTCTACGGCCTGACCGGCCTGCACGGCGCACACGTCTTCGTCGGGCTGACGCTGCTGCTGTTCGCCACGATCCGTGCCTTCCGCGGTCACTTCTCGGCCGAGAAGCACCTCGGCGTCGAGATCCCCGGGATCTACTGGCACTTCGTCGACGTGATGTGGATCGTGGTCTACACGACCGTCTACATCATCTAGCGTGCGCAACCCGCTCACCTCCGAGCAGGGGGCGTTCCAGCTGTTGCTGTGGGTCGGCGGCGTGGCCTTGGCGGTCGTTTTGATCGTTCTGGTGGTGCGGGCGCTCTGAGCGGCGAGGCGGATCTGGCGCTAGCCGAGCGGATGGCGCGGGCCGCGGGCGCGCTGCTGATGCAGCGCTATGACGGACCGGCGAGCGGCGTCGAGGAGAAGTCGTCGCGGACCGACATGGTGTCGGATGCTGACCGTGACGCAGAGGCGCTGATCCGCGATCTGCTGGCGGCCGAGCGGCCGGATGACGGGCTGCTCGGCGAGGAGGGCTCGACGGCTGAGAGCGCGAACGGGCGACGCTGGGTGGTCGATCCGCTCGACGGGACGACCAACTACCTTTACCGCTTCCCGGCGTGGGTCGTAAGCGTGGCGCTCGAGGACGAGGACGGTGCGCTCGTCGGCGTCGTCCACGATCCGCTGCATCGCGAGACCTTCACCGCCGAGCGCGGCCGGGGCGCGCGGCTGAACGGCGCGCAGATCGCCGTCAGCGCTGTCGAGAGCCTCGACACGGCGCTGATCGGGACCGGCTTCGGCTACTCCGCCGAGCGTCGTGCCACCCAGGCCGAGGTCGCCGCGAAGCTGCTGCCGCTGGTGCGCGACATCCGGCGCGCCGGCGCCGCAGCGCTCGACCTCTGCATGGTCGCCTGTGGCCGTCTAGACGGCTACTACGAGCGCGGACTCAACGCGTGGGACTGGTCGGCCGGCTCGCTGATCGCATCGGAGGCCGGCGCCGCGGTCCTGCCATTGCCGGGCGAGCCGTTCGGCCTCGCGGTTGCATCACCGTTGATCGCGGACGAGTTGGCGGCACTGGTCGTCTGAGCTGGCGCTGGCTGCTTGGGTGCCGCCGGCCGAGCCTTGTTCTTGCGGTACCACTCCGCGGCGTAGTAGCTGCCGATCACGAAGACGAGCGCCAGCACCTGGGCGCCAAGCGTCTCGACCGTCGGATAGACGCCGAGCCAGGTGCCCATCCAGAGCGGGAAGTCGATGTCGAGCGTGTGGACCGGCAGCCAGCCGACTCCCTGCATCGAGCGTGCCGTGTTGCCGACCATCACGAACAGCACGAAGGCGATCAGGACGCCGGTGACGATCAGCATCCGCTTGTAGGGCAGCTTCTGCTCGAGCTTGAAGGTCGCGAGGCCAACGAGCGCGGTGCCGGCGAGGCCGAGTGCGACGCCGGCGACGACGATTGCCGTGCCCGAGGCGAGCTGCAGCGCCTGGAGGAAGAGCACCGTCTCCATGCCCTCGCGGAAGACACTCGTGAAGCCGAGCACGTAGAGACCGGCGACCGTCGCGGTCCCGGCCGCCGCGCCCGCGACGGCGCCGGCGGTCAGCTCCTTGCCGCGCTTGCGGTGCCCGGCGATCCACTCGGTCCAGTAGACCTTGTGGAAGAACCAGTTGAGGACCAGCAGCAGCACAGCGACGGCCAGCAGGCCGACCACCGCCTCGACCTTCTCGCCGTAGCGCTGCAGCGAGCCGAGGATCGCCACAGCGACGATGTAGCCGACCACGCTGGCCGGCAGCGCTAGCAGCGCTCCACGGTAGATCGGTCGGCGCAGCTCACGGCGCGCACCGATCATGCTCGCGGTGATCGCGGCGATGATCAGGATCGCCTCGAGCCCCTCGCGGAAGACGATCAGCGCCGCGTTGACGATCGTCGTCGTGGCGCTCGCGCCCTCCCCCGTCTTGGCGCGCGCCTCGTCGAGCGCGTCGGTCAGGTCGAGCGTCGTCTCACGGACCTCGCTCGGCGCCGCGCGCGAGGAGATCAGCGCCGCCAGCCCCTCCGCGTCGCGCGCCCCGTACCAGAACAGCCCCTCGATATCGACGACCAGGCCCGGATCGAAAGCGCGCAGCTCCGGCTCGGGGCCGAACTCGAAGAAGGCATACGCCGACAGCCGTGCCTGCTCGGCCTGGTCCCACTCGCCGGCGTTCGCCGCCGCCACGAGCTGGTCGACGGCGATCTCGACGAGGTCGTAGTCGACCTCCGACCCGCCGTCCTTCCACTCGTCCGGGAACAGCGCGTCGAGCCGATCGGAGATCCGGTCGTGGAGCGCCTCGACGTCCTCCTCCGGGACCACGGCCACACGCTCGTGCGCGTCGTCGATGTAGCCGCCGAGCTTGTCGAGGTCGCGCTCGACCGCCGCCACCGCGGCCGGATCGCGCTCGGCGAGCTCGGCCTGCAAGTCGGCGAAAGACTGCTCGATCCCGTCGTGGAAGGCGACCGCCTCCTGGAGCTCGAAGGGGATCGTCACGCGGCCGTCCTCGGTGCCGTCGCGGTACTCGATCGGGATCAGGTCGAGGAAGCGGGTCAGCTGGCCGGCGCGCCGTGCCTGCTCCTCGGGTGTGAACGGCGCCGCGGTGAAGCCGCTGAAGTCGCGCTTGACGCGCTCGCGGGCCGCTTCGAACGAGGCCAGATCGCCAGCGGCCGCGGCCCTTGCCAGCGTCGCGAAGTCGCGGCTCGTCGCCGCCGTCTCGGCCGCTCCGCGCTGCTCGCGGTACTCCGGCGCGAGGATCGGCCAGTAGCCGGCCGCCAGCGCCGCCGCCTCGGCGAAGCGCGGCCTGAAGCCGCGCTCGCCCGCCTGCGCGGCGGCGTCGAGATTCGTCGCGAGCCGCGACTGGTAGGCGTCGAGCAGATCCTTGCGCACCTGCAAGGCGGCGTCGGCCGGTTTGACGTCGCCCGTCTCCATGCCGATCAGCGCCGCGGTCGCGTCGACTCCGGGGCGCGTGAAGCGCGTGCTCTGGCGGAAGTCGCGCACGAGCAGCCACTCGCGCGCCTCGCGCGCGTCGCCGCGCGCGGCGGACTTCACGGCGACCGCGAACGCGCCCTGGCGCAGAGCGGCGATCGCCCTCCCCCGCGCTGCCGCCAGGCCTACCTCGTCGCCGCCGGCAAGCGAGCGCCGCGCCGCGCGCAACGCCGCGTGCAGCTCGGCCAGGGCGCTCGGGGCGTCGCGTGCCAGATCGCGCTCTAGCGACCCTGAGACAGCGCGCTCGGCGTCGTCGAGCGCGCCGCTACGCGATCCGCCCTGCCGCCCCGGCTCGGCGAGCAGCAGCTCGGTCTGCGCCTCGAACAGGTCGGCGCGGATCGTGTCCGCGACCTGCCAGGGCGGAGCCGCTACCGCGGTCGCCGCAAAGGCGAGCACGACGAGCGCGACCGCCGCGGCAACCGCCGCCGCGTACGGTCGTGACACTCGTCTGCCCGCACGCACCCCGGACTCAGCTCTCCTGCAGCTCGATGCCCAGCTGCTGGGCGGACTGGGTCACCTGGCCGGCGATCGCCTCGGCTCGCGCCTGAGCCTCGCTGCCGAGCTGATCCGCCTGCTGCGGAGTGAACTTCTCGCCGTTCTCCTCGCGGTCACGCAGGTCGGCGGCGAACGCCAGCAGTTGGTTGAGCTCGCGCTTGGTCTGCTTCGCCTGCTGCGGGCTCTCGGCCGCGATCTGCGGCTCGATCTCCGCGTAGGTGAAGGCGATCCCCTCGAGGATGTCGGCGATGTCCGACAGGCGCGAGGTCGCGACGAAGCTCTGCTCCTTCTGATCGCCCTTGCCGGCGACGAAGGCAGTGTTCTTCCACTGGCCGAAGTACTCGCTCATCGTCGGTGTCATCACGACGATCGACGTCAGCGCATCGGACGGCGTCGGCTCGAACGCCTGCGCGTCCTCGTCGAGCGACTTCGCCTGGGCGGCGAACTCGGCCGTCGCCGCCTTGAAGATCTTCGCGTCGGGAAGGCCCTCGCCGAACTCGACCTTGCCGTCGCAGTCGACGTCGGACTCGACGTCCTTGGCGACGAGATCCGGGTTGGTGCCCCAGAGCGCGGTCTCGGTCAGGAAGAAGAGGTTGCCCGGCTGCTTGAGCTTGGTTCCGTCGTCGAGCGTCAGGCTGAACGAGACGGCGCTCTCGGGATCGGAGGCGTCCGAGCCGGCGTCGATGTCGACGTCGTAGTGCGACAGCCGCGGCACGCCGGCGACGATCCCCTCCATCTCCTCGTAGTTGGGGTTGGCGGCGACGAACGCCTGCTTGGCGTCGCTGAGCTGCTGCTCGACCTCCGGGCAGTGCTCCTCGAGCAGCTGCGCGTAGTCGAAGTCGACCGACTTGGCGAGGTCGTAGTAGGCGTCGGCGCTGTCCTGGAGCTTGCCGACCTCCTGCTGGAGCTGCGCACTGTGCTCGGTCAGGTAGTCCTTGACCGCCGCGAGCTGTGCCGAGTCCGACGACGCCTCGGTCGTCGAATCGCCGTCATCACTGCCACAACCGACGCCGAGCGCGCCCAGAGCGAGCACGCAGAGAACCATCGAGACCCGCAACCGACTCATCCAAAAGCTCCGTTTCGAGAGAAGTAAGGACCACCTAAGTTAGGTGAGCCTAACGGAAGCTACTGAACGGTGAGCTCGCCCTTCATGCCGCCCTCCTCGTGCCCAGGCACGGTGCAGAGGAACTCGTACTTGCCGGGCTTCAGGTTGGCGTTGAGCTTCGAGGTGCCGCCAGTACCGACGACCGCGCCCTCGACGAGCTTGCCGCCGGCGTCCTTGATCGCGATGTTGTGCTGGATCGGCGCCTCGTTGAGGCTGAGGATCTCGATCATCCCGGGCGGGGCCTGCGCCTTGGTGCTCGCGAAGGCGAGCGCGCCGGTCGGGTTGGCGTCGATCTCAAGCTTGCCGCCATTGGCGGCGATCGGCTTGTTCGAGACCTCGGGCGTGCCGGCGGCGGCCAGCTTGCCCTCGTCCTCCCCGGGCACGCCGGCGACAGCCGCAACGTAGGCCGCGACGTCCTTGGCGTCCTGGCCGGTCACGAGCTTCGCCGGCATCGCGCTGGCGCGCAGCGGATTGGCGATCTGGTCGGCGACAACGCCCTCGAAGGTCCCCGTGCCGAGCCCCTGGCGACGGGCCGGTCCGAACGCCTCGTCGAGGTTCGGGCCGCTGACGCCGGTGGTGCCAGCACGCGCGAGCGTGTGGCAGGCGCCGCACTTCTCGACGAAGAGCTGCTTGCCGGTCACGAAATCGGGATCTTCACGGCCGCAGCCGGACACCGCGACCACGACTACCGCCGCGATAGCTGCCACGGCGGCGAGCCTCTGCGATCCACTCCTCACGGGCCGGAACACTACCCGCTGAGGGGGCTGGAAGGCGAGTCCGAACCACCGGGGACAGGCAGTTGGTGGAGGCGGCCCTCGGCCGCGGCGATCACACCGTTCGCGACGCCCTCCCAGCCAAAGCGCTGGCGGGCCACCTGGGACAACGCCGCGACAGCCTCGGCACGTTCGTCCGCGGGTAGCTCGAGCCAGCGAATCAGTCGATCGGCGATCTGCTCGACGGCCTCCGGACGGCGCTCGAACGAGAGCAGCGAGCGCTGCTGCTCCGGCAAGGCTGGCGCCAGCGCCGCGGTCACCTCCGCGAGTCCGGAGTGATCGGCGGAGAGCGGCAGCGCGCCGCTGCAGGCAGCCTCCGCCGCGACCATCCCGAACGCCTCCGGGAACGTGCTCGGCACGACCTGGGCGGTGAACGCCGGCAACACGCCCGGGAGATCGTCGTGCTCGAGGCTGCCGCTGAAGCGGACCCGCTCAGCGGCCGCGGGCGCGGCAGCCAGGTAGGCGTCGCGAGCCGCGCCGTCGAGCCCGTCGAGAAAGGCCGTCAGATAGGTCAGCACGCCCGCCGGACCGCCCTCCAGCTCGCGCCCCGCCGCGGCGATCGCGCGCAGCGCGGCGAGATCCGCGCGTCTCAACGCCGCCACCAGCTCGCCGAGCGTCTCGCGGTAGCCGCCGAAGCCGACGATCAGCAGCCGCGCGTCCGGGACCCGCGCGCTGACCAGCGGCCAGGCAGCGAGCAGCAGGTCGACCCCCTTCGAGACGATCAGCTTGCCGACATAGCCGACGATCCTCTCCACGCGCGGATCGAACGCGCGCAGCGCATCGGACGCGCCGGCCTCACCGCCCCAACCGCCCGGAGCAGTGCCGCCGAGGCGGTCGGCCAGCTCGGCCAGACCAGCGGCCGCGTCGCTCGGCGACCGGGGTCGGAAGGCGGCAACGTCGACGCCCGGCGGACCGAGGCGGGTCTTGGCCGGCAGCTCCGGGTCGCCGGCGACCTCCCACAGGCTCTGCGCGGTGTGCAGCGAGCCGACCAGAACGCCGGACGCCGCGCGCAGCCCCTCGAGCATGTACGCCAGGAAGCGCTCCGGCTCGGGACGGACCGTGTACTCGAGCGCGCTGCCGTGGATCTTGACCGCGTACGGCACCTGCCCCCCGAGACCGCGGGCGAGGATTGCCGGCCCCATCACCTCGTGGTTCGCCAGCGCCACATCCGGGCGGAACTCCTCGACGGCCTTGCGCACCGCCGCCACGTTCGCGTCGAGGTAGTGGTCGAGTTGCGTGTCGCTGAGATCGGCGAAGCGGACCGCGTCGAAGTTCGCATAGCTGTCGGCGACGTAGACCGGCAGGACACGGCCGATGTCCGGGTTGACGATCGTCACGCTCGCCGGCAGGTCGAGCTCGTCGGCGGCACGCTCCTGACAGAGCAGGCAGACCTCGTGGCCAAGCGCCGCCAGCGCCCGCACCAAGCTGACGTTGTAGATGTTGCTGCCGGTGCCGCGCAGCAGGTAGCCGTGGAAGATCAGGACACGCATGGCAGCGCATGCTGCCAGGGAGAGCCGACGCCGCCCGCGTTGGTAATCTGCCCCGCCTATGCCGCCCCGTCAGCAGTACCGCCTCCGCACCCGCAGCGACCGCGAGACGATCCGCGAGGTCGAGCCCGGCATCGAGTACGTCGACGCCAAGACCGGTCAGCCGTTCGAGGTCGTCGGCAAGCTGATCCCGCTCGCGCCGTCGCCGAGCAACCTCCCCTACTCGGTCGAGAATCTGCGCATGTGCGGCTGCTCGCTCGAGCAGCTGGTCCAGAAGGACCTCAACGACTGCCCCCATTGTGGGCGCAGAATGCCGGCCCACTCCTAGCCGCGGCTAGGAGCGCGTCCAGGCAGCGGAGACCGCACCCGAGTCGGAACCGGCTGGGGCACGAGGCGTCCGGGGCGACCGGGACGGCGAAAGGTGTGCGGGTGGCCGTCGCGACGACGCCAGCCCGCCCGCCACGGGCCGTTGGGCAGGCGGATTCCACCGCCGCCGGGACCGCGGCGGGGGCCCGGCTTGCGGCTGTCGCCGCCGCCTCCACCGCCGCCGCCCTCCTCGGGTGGATCGGCGCCACCGTCCTCACGCAGGCGGAAGAACCAGATCAGCCACGCGACCAGTAGGCCGACGTCGAAGACGCGGAAGCCAACCATGAAGATCCACCCCTCTGTGGACATCACTTCGATGGTAACGCCGCCGTTGCGGCGCTTCCAGAGTGT
>CBFGZN010000112.1:0-8400 GCA_965653255.1 uncultured Solirubrobacterales bacterium
CCCGACCTAGGCGCAAGGAAGCCGCCCCGGCGGCCGGTGCCGCGTGCGAAGCCCGCAAAGCGACCTCAATCCAAGGTCAAGCGCCGCCTCGCCGCAAGGCAGCGGCCCAAGCCAAAGTCGCCAAGGCGGCCCCGTCCGCCACGCTCGGCCCCGCCGCCGGTCGCTCCACCCTCGCCGGTACCTGCTCCAGCGCCTGTCACGCCATCACCCCCGGCTCCTCCCCCGGGCGAGTTCACGCCCGACCCGTAGCCGTAGACGTCGGTCCCCGCGGGTGGCGACGCATTTTGCGTTTGAGGCGCAGGAACGAGCACTCAAACCAAAATCGGAGACAGGACCCGCGGGCAGCAACGCCGATCCCTAAGCGCTACGAAACGACGGGCTCGGCTCCCTGCGACTTGGCCTCGATGTCCGCCAGCTGGTCGTCGACCCAGTCGCCCGGATCTCGAGCCGTGACGACGCGCTTCAACCCCTCGGCCCGCCACGACCGCTCCTTGGCGGACATCGTCAGCGCGCGGTAGATCGAGTCGGCCTGCTCCTGGACGTCGAACGGGTTGACCGACAGGGCGAACTCCGCCAGCTCCTCGTGGGCGCCGGTGTTCTCCGACAGCAGCGAGACGCCGTGGCGCTCGTTGACCAAAGGACCCTCCTTAGCGATCAGGTTCATGCCGTCGAACATCGCGTTGACCATCAGCAGGTCGTAGTGCTTGTAGGCGGCGATCGCCTCCTCGAGGTTCTCGCGCAACCGCAGGTCGATCGGCATCCAGTCGGTGGTGCCGTGGCGGTGGTTGACGACCGCGACCAGCGCCTCGATCCGCTCGAGGTACTCGGCGTACTGCGGCACGTCCTGGCGCGAGGGGATCAGGTGGGCGATGAAGGTGACCTTCTCCCTGAACTCGGGGTGCTGCTCGAGGAAGAGGTCGAAGGCGGAGAAGCCGCGCAGGATGTTCTTCGACAGGTCGGCGCGGTCGACGCGCAGGATCAGGTGCTCGCGCCGGCGGCGCAGGATCTCGCGCTCGTACTCGTGGACGGCGGGCCGCTGGGCGGTCCGCTTGAAGGTGTCGGCGGAGATCGGCAGCGGGTAGGCGCGGACCCAGACGTCGCGGCCGTTGAAGTGGACGACGCCCGCCCGCTCGTCGACGTCGAGGTCGAACAGCTCGCGGCAGCAGAGCAGGAAGTTGCGCCGGTAGGCGCGCGTGTGGAAGGCGACGATGTCGTTGGCGAGGATGCCCTCGAAGATGTCCTCGCGCATGTCGCGCGGCAGCACCCGCCAGGCGTCGGGCTGGGTCCACGGTATGTGGACGAAGTGGTGCAGGAAGACGTCGGGTCGCGCCTCGCGGATGAACTTCGGCGCCGCGTAGAGGTGGTAGTCGTGGACCATCACGACCGGGTTCTCGGCGCCCTCGATCTCGTCGAGCACCGCGTCGGCGATGTCGCGGTTGACGGTCAGGTAGCCGTGCTCGTAGGAGTCGATCTCCCAGCGGCCGACATCCGGTGCGTTCGAGAGGTCCCAGAGGTAGTGCTGGATAAACCAGAGCATCGGGTTGGCGATGACGTTGTAGAAGCGGTCGTAGGCCGCCTCCTCAGAGACGACCAGCCGCACGCGGTAGGTGACGCCCTCGATCTCGACCGGGAAGCTCTTGCCGTCGTGGTGGCCGGCCATCTCGGCGTCCTCCTCGGACATCGCCGAGGCGACCCAGAGCGCGTCGCGATGGTGGACGAGCCCGGTCAGCGCGGTGACTAGACCACCACCGCCGCGGCTGGCGGCGAGCTCGCCGGCGTCGTCACGGGCGAAGGTCGCCGGCCCGCGGTTCGACACCAGGACGAGCTTCGGGTCGGCTGGGGCCATCGGTCAGGCCGCGAATCGCTTGACGAGCACGGTGTGTCCGCCTTCGAGCTCGAACTCGTCGACGGTGGCCTCGACGATCGCACGCGACACCTCCTGCTCATCGGTCGGGTGGTCGATCGGCTCGCCGTCGAGCTTCATCTCGATCCTGTCGTCGTGCAGGCGGAACTCGAAGCCGATCACGGCATCGGAAGCGTTGTCACCGCCGACGTAGCCGGAGGCGGCCTCGGTGATCGCCAGCTTGAGGTCGGCGACCTCGGCGTGCTCGAGCGGGGTCAGCCGGCACATCGCCGACAGCGCAAGCCGGGCGAGGACGAGGTAGTCGGGCCGTGCCGGCACGGAAAGGTGGACATCGCGACTCTGCAGGCTCTGCGGCGGCACGTCCCTTCAACCTACCCGGAAAGGGCGTTTGCGATCCCTCCGCGATGTCACCGGCGCGCCTCGGGCAGCTCGAGCGTGAAGGCGGCGCCCTCGTCGTTGGAGCTCGCCCGCAGCGAGCCGCCCATCCGCCCCGCCAACTCGCGCGCGATCGCCAGGCCGAGGCCCGCGCCCTGGCTCTCGCCACCGGTCACGAAGCGGTCGAACACCGGCTTGTCGTCGGGCAGCCCCGGTCCCTCGTCGGCGATCGTGATCGCGGCGCCCGCAGAGTCACTGCCCGCTCCGACTCGCACGGTCGTGCCGGGCGGGGTGTGGCGCAGCGCGTTGTCGAGCAGGATGCGGACGATCTGGACGACGCGCTCGCGGTCGCAGCGCGCCGCCACACCGTCGGCGGGCAGCTGGAGCTGGAAATCGGTCTTGTGCTCGGCCATCGCCGGCTTGAACTCGCGGGCGACCAGCGCGGCGACCTCGGCGAGGTCGACCGTGTCGATGTCGAGCGCGAGCGACCCGCTGTCGAGTCGCGACAGGTCGAGCAGGTCGACGGCGAGCTTCTGCAGCCGCTCGACCTGCTGGGCGATCTCGTCGAGGAAGTCGTGCCGCTCGGCCTCGTCGAGCTCCTCATCGCGCAGCAGCTCGACGAAGCCGCCGAGCGAGAAGATCGGCGTGCGCAGCTCGTGCGAAGCCGTCGCGACGAACTCGCGCCGGGCGATCTCGACGCGCTGCAGCTGCTCCTGCATCGCGTTGAAGGCGCGCGTCAGCTCGCCGAGCTCGTCCTCGGAGCTGTCGATCAGCGGCTCGACGTAGTGGCCGGCGGCGACGTCCTCGGCCGCCACCTCGAGCCGCCGCACCCGCCGCGCCAGCGTCTGAGCGACGACGGCGCCGCCGACGAGTGCCAGCAGCAGCGCGATCGCCCCGCCGATCAGCATTCGACTGCGCACGAAGGCGACCGTGTCGTCGACGTCCTCGAACGGGCGCGAGTAGAGGACCACGCGCGACGGCTCGCCCTCGAAGATCAGCGGCTGGGCGACCTGGCCGAGCTGATCGCCGCGGAAGCGCAGCTCCCCGAAGGTGAGATCCCCGTCGCGCACCGCCGCGCGCGCGAGCGGCTTGTTGAGCGGCACGTCGCGCTCCTCGCGCGAGTCGCTGATCGGGTAGAAGTCGTCAGGTCCGCGGCCGAGCGCCTTCTGGATCCCGAGCAGCGTGATCCGCGCGTCGATCGCGTTGGCGATGTTCGTCACCCGACCGTTCAGTTGGGGTGCCGTGATGTCGGGGTCGCGCGTCAGCGAGTCGAAGCGCGCCTGCGTTCCCTCGGCGACGCGCGCGAGCTCCTCGAACTTCTGGTCGCGCAGGTTCTGCTCGAGCTCGGGGACGACGAGGAAGTAGAGGAGCCCGAAGGCGGCGGCGGTGACCCCGAAGAACAGCAGCGTCAGCTTGTCGCGCAGCGAGCGCCCGCGCGGCGGTCGCGGGCGCCGTCTGCTCATCGGCGGTCGCGGAAGCGGTAGCCGACGCCGCGCATCGTCTGGACGAGCTCCGGGTTCTTGGGGTCGCGCTCGAGCTTCTCGCGCAGGTGGCGGATGTGGACGTCGACGGTGCGCGGATCGCGGTACGCGGAATCGCCCCAGACGCGCTCGAGCAGGGTCGCGCGGCTGTAGACGCGCCCCGGGTTGCGCGCGAGCGCCGCGAGGATCTCGAACTCGACGTAGGTCAGGCGCACCGGCTCGTTCTCGATCTTCACCTCGCGGCGGTCGAAGTCGATCCGCAGCTCGCCGTCCTCGAGCGCCTCCTGTGCCGGCTCCTCGACGCGCGCGAGCTGCGAACGGCGCAGCACCGCCTTGACGCGGCTGCGGAACTCGCGCATCGAGAACGGCTTGGTGATGTAGTCGTCGGCGCCGATCTCGAGCCCGAGCACCTTGTCGATCTCCTCGACCTTCGCCGTCAGCATGATGATCGGCACCGAGCTCGTTGCGCGCACCTGGCGGCAGACCTCGAAGCCGTCGATCTTCGGCAGCGTCAGGTCGAGCACGATCAGGTCGAAGGCGCCGTCGGCGACGCGGTCGAGCGCGGCGCGGCCGTCGAGCGCGGCGACGACCTCGTAGCCGTCTTTGCGCAGCGCCGACGACAGCAGCTTCTGGACGGAGTGCTCGTCGTCGACGAGGAGGATGCGGGGAGCCTGCTGAGCCATCTGGATTGCACCGGTGCGGCGTAGCACCAGCGCCTGCGCGAGATTGTAGGTTGCGTCGGACGTGAGGAAGCGGCCTTGATCGAGCCCCGGATCTACCGGGCGGCCTTCGTGCCGGCACTGCTCGCGGTCGTGCTCGTGATGTTCTCGCTCGAGAGCAGGCCGCGTCCGCTGCCCCAGGGGCTTGCCGCGGACGTGCTCTTCGAGGGCGAGCAGGCGGCCGCCGAGGGACGCCGGATCGCGGCCGAGCATCCGGACCGCCTCGCCGGCAGCCCCGGCGATCGCGCCGTCGCGGCCGAGGTCGGCGAGGCCTTCGCCGGCAGCGGCTTCACCGTCGAGCAGCAGCGTTTCGACCATGACGGCGACGAGCTCGTCAACGTGATCGGTCGTCGCGCCGGGCGCTCGCGCAAGCAGGTTGTGGTGATCGCCGCTCGCGACGCGACGGGCGTTCCGGACGCCGCGGGCAGCGCCGCCGACACCGCCGCGCTGATCGAGATCGCGCGCGTCTTCGAGGGCCGTCCTTCGCGCAAGACGCTGATCCTCGCGTCCGTCGACGGTTCGGCGCTCGGCGACGTCGGGACGACGAAGCTGCTCGAGGAGATCGACGGGCCCGAGCTTGTCGACGGGGTGCTGGTGGTCTCGGGGCTCGGGGCGGACAGCGGCGAGCCGCCGTCGATCGTGCCGTGGGGCAACGACACGACGCTCGCCGGGATCGGTTTGCAGCGGACGGTCGCGGAGTCGCTGCGTCAAGAGGTCGAGCCGCCGGCGGAGCCGGCCAGCCCGGCGGGTCAGCTCGCCCGACTCGCGTTCCCGCTCGGTATCGGCGGTCAGGGAGTGCTCCTGCCGCAGGGCTTCGACGCGGTGCGGATCTCCGGCGACGGCGAGCTCTCCGACAGCGCCGCCGGCGAGCCGATCGACGAGGAGCGGCTCGGCGGTCTCGGGCGCGCGGTGCTGCGGACGGTTACGGCACTCGACCAGGGGTCGAAGCCCGAGCACGGGCCGCGCACCTACCTGACGATCGCCGGCCAGGTGATGCCGGGCTGGGTACTGGCGGTGCTTGCCGGCGCGTTGATCCTGCCGGCGCTGGCGGCGGGCATCGACGCCTTCGCGCGCGCCCGTCGCCGCCGCGCTCCGGTCGGGCCGTGGCTGTTGTGGATCCTGCTGGGCGTGGTGCCGCTGCTGGTCGGCTACGGCGTGGCGAAGCTGCTGGCGCTGTTCGGGGCGACGCCTGAGCCACCGCCCGCCCCGGTCGCCCCCGACCTCTATCCGCTCGACGGACCGGCGCTCATCGTCCTCGCCGTGACGATCGGGGCCGTGGTCCTGAGCTGGTTCGGCCTGCGCAGGTTCGGTGGTCCGACCGCGCGTGGACTCGACGAGGCCGCCGGCTCGGGCGCTGGGGTCGCGGTCACGCTCGTCTTGAGCGTCGCCGCCCTGGCGCTGTGGCTGGTCGACCCGTTCGCGGCGCTGGTCGCGGTGCCGGCGGTGCACTGCTGGATGCTCGCGACGCTGATCGATCCGCCGCCGGCGCGGCGCGTACGGATCGGTCTGCTCGCGGCCGGGCTGGTGCTGCCGGTGCTGCTGGCGGTCTACCAGCTGTTCGTGCTGGGCGTGAATCCGCTTGGCGGCGCCTGGTACCTGCTGCTGCTCGTGCTCGGGGGCCAGGTTGGACTCGGGATGGTGATCGTCGCGTCGCTGTTCCTGGCGGTCTTCGCGCTGGTCGTCAGGATCGTTCGGCGCAACGGCGAGGCGACGGGCGTGACGCCAGGTGTGCCGCTGCCACCAAGCACGCGTGGACCGCTCAGCTATGCGGGTCCGGGGTCGCTCGGCGGCACCGACAGCGCGCTGCGCCGCTGACGGCTGGCCCAGATACCCGTCCACCGGAGAGTCCACAATTTCACTTCGGCTTCACCACGACCGATCACATGGCCATGAGCAACGACCTACGCCGCAGGCTCGCCAAGGGCGAGTACGAGGTCGACACCGACGCGGTCGCGTTGGCGATGCTCACTCGCGCCCGTTCGCTGCGCATCGCCCGCCGCGGATCGAACTGCTCACAGGTGCTCGTAGCCCCGGATCGCATCGAGGTTCGCCGCATCGGGCCCCGTGAACCGCAGGCCTTCCCCATCAAGCGCGCGTCCTAGCCGCGTCAGCGGCACGTCGGCCGCGGCGACCGCTTCGTCCCAGCGCTCCGCCGGGATCGTGAACAGCAGCTCGTAGTCCTCGCCGGCGCCGATCGCCAGCTCGAGTGGGTCACGCCCGGCCGCTGCGGCCACCTCCGCGACACCGTCCGCGATCGGCAGCTTCCCGGCGTCGATCTCCACCGCGATGCCGCTCGCGGCGGCCAGATGGCGACCGTCGGTCGCGACCCCGTCGCTCAGGTCAATCATCGCCGTGGCGCCCGCGCGTGCCAGCGCGCGGCCGGCGCCCAGGCGCGGTATCGGCCGCAGATGGCGCTCAATCAGCGCCGCCCCCCGCCCGCCCCCGCCCGATGCAGCCTTCGCCTCACTGAGCGGCACCAATCCTGCATTGCCGATGCGCTCGTCCGGGGCGCGTTCGCTCGGTGCAGGGTTTGCGCTGGTGAGCAGCGCCAATCCTGCACCGGCGGCGCCGAGCTCGCCGGTGACGCCGACGACGTCCCCCGGTCGCGCACCGTCGCGGCCGACGAGCTCGTCCTCGGCGTCGGCCCAGCCGGTGACCGAGACGGCGATCGTGAGCGCGCCGGCGCGGACGACGTCGCCGCCGGCGATAGTCGTGCCGGTCGTCCCGGCGAGCTCGGCCATGCCGCGTGCCAGCTCGAGCGCGTCGGCGTCGGCGAAGTCGGCTGGCAGAGCTAGTGAGACGTAGGCCTCGCCGGGCTCGGACCCCATCGCGGCGAGGTCGGACAGCGCTGTCGCGAGCGCCTTGTGGCCGACATCCGCGGGCGAGCTGTGAGCGAGGTCGAAGTGGACGCCCTCGGCGACCGTGTCGATCGAGGTGACCGCGAACGGCCGCGCGCGCACGACCGCGGCGTCGTCGCCGCTCGCGCGAACCACGTGCTCGCCGGGTGCGCCGAGCGCGCGCTGGATCGCGGCGATCAGCTCGAGCTCGGCCACGGTGTGGCTAGGGCGTCTGAACCCCGCCGCCTTGGGGCGAGGGAGTCGGTGCCGGCGTCGGAGCGGGCGTGGGCGTCGGTGGGGGCGCTTGGACGTCGGGCTCGCCCTGGGGCGGCGACTCGTAGGCGCCCGAGTTCTCGTCGCCGGTTCCGGTGTCGTCGTCGGTGTCGTAGCCCTCGGTGTAGGTGTCGCCGCTGGAGTAGTCGTAGTCGCCGCTCGACCCGCCGCCGCTGGTCGCGTACTTGCCGGTGCCCGCCGACAGCTGGGCAGGCTCCTCGGGTTGCGGGAACTCGTCGCAGTCCTCGCCGTGGGCAGGGAGCATGAAGGCGTGCCAGACCGGCGCGGCGTAGGTGCCGCCCTGGGCGCCGGGCATCGCGATGCCGGCATCGGGGTAGCCCACCCAGACCGCCGTCGAGAGGTGCGGCGTGTAGCCGACGAACCAGGCGTCCTTGCCCTCGTCAGTCGTGCCGGTCTTGCCGGCGGCCGGACAGCCATAGCCCGCGGCCGTGCCGGTGCCCGACTGGACGTTCATCTCGAGGATCCGCGTCACCTCGTAGGCCTCGCCGTCGGTCAGCACGCGCTTGCCCTCGGAGCTCGCGAGGTCCTCGCTCTTGCCGTCGGGGAAGACGACCTTGGCGATCGCGGTCGGGCGGTGACGGACGCCACCGGCGGCGAGCGTGGCGTAGGCGCTCGCCATCTCCAGCGGGGTCACGCCGAGCCGCAGGCCGCCGAGACCCTCGGCCGGATAGCAGTCGAGCTTTGTCGTGATGCCGAGCATCTTCGCCGTCTTGCAGACGTTCTCCGGGCCGACGTCGAGGATCAGCTGGGCGTAGACCGAGTTGTCAGACGACAGCGTCGCGCGCGTCAGGCTCTCCGAGCCGGCGTAGGTGTTGCCGAAGGTCTTGACG
>CBFGZN010000113.1:0-8325 GCA_965653255.1 uncultured Solirubrobacterales bacterium
GTCGTGATGAGCGGCGTGATTCCCCAGATTGCCGCGCTGATGGGGCCGTGCGCCGCCGGCACCGCCTACATCCCCGGCCTCGCCGACTTCGTCCCGATGGTCAAGGGCCGTGGCTCGATGGCGCTCGCCGGTCCGCACCTCGTCAAGGCGGTCACGGGCGAGGACGTCACCCAGGAGGAGCTCGGCGGCTCGAAGATCCACACCAAGGTCTCGGGCGTCGGTGACCTCGAGGTCAAGTCCGACGAGGAGTGCATCCAGTCGATCAAGGATTACCTCTCCTACTTCCCGCAGAACTGCGAGCAGCCGCCGCCCGTCCGCCCGACCGACGATCCGCACGACCGGATGGACGAGGAGCTGCTCGACGTGCTGCCGGCGTCGAACCGCCAGCCCTACGACATGTACGACGTGATCCGCCGGATCGTCGACGACGGCGTCTACTTCGACATGAAGCCGCGCTGGGCGCGGACGATCATCACCTGCTTCGCGCGGATGGGCGGCCGGCCGGTCGGGATCGTCGCCAGCCAGCCGAAGCACCTCGGCGGCATCCTCGAGCTCGACTCGGCCGACAAGGCGGCGCGCTTCGTCAACCTCTGCGACGCCTACGGCATCCCGCTGCTGTTCCTCCAGGACGTGCCCGGCTTCATGGTCGGGACGAAGGTCGAGCACGCCGGAATCATTCGCCACGGCGCGAAGATGCTCTACGCGGTCAGCAACGCGACGGTGTCGAAGATCACGGTGATCGTCCGCAAGGCCTACGGCGCCGGCTACTACGTGATGTGCGGCAAGGCCTACGAGCCGGATCTGATCGTCGCCTGGCCGTCGGCCGAGATCTCGGTAATGGGAGCCGAGGGCGCCGTCAACATCATCGGCCGCTCGGTGATCGAGGCGGCCGAGGACCCCGACGCGACGCGCAAGCAGATGGAGGACGCGATCCGCGCGACGATCGACCCCTACATCGCCGCCGGCAACGCGATGATCGACGACGTCATCGACCCGCGCGAGACGCGCCCGGTCGTGATCAAGGCGCTCGAGATGGCGGCGACCAAGAAGGTCGAGCGGCCCTACAAGAAGCTGGGTGTGATGCCCGTATGAGGGCGGTCCGCGTCACCGAGCTCGAAGGTCCCGCCAGCCTCGAGCTGACTGAGATCGACGCGCCGACGGCCGACGGCGGCAACCTGCTGCTCGACGTCAAGGCGGCCGGCGTCGCCTTCCCTGACCTGCTGCTGTCGCGGGGTCAGTACCAGCTCAAGCCCGACCCGCCGTTCACGCTCGGTACCGAGCTCGCCGGGATCGTTCGCACCGCGCCCGAGGGCTCCGGCTTCGCCGCCGGCGACCGCGTGATGGCGATGACGATGCTCGGCGCCTTCGCCGAGGTCGCCGCGGCGCTGCCGGCGCTGACCTTCCGACTCCCCGACGAGCTCGACTTCGCCCAGGGCGCCGGCTTCCTCATGAACTACCACACGGCCCACTTCGCGCTCGTCCGCCGCGCGGAGCTGCGCGCCGGCGAGACGCTGCTCGTGCACGGCGCCGGCGGTGGCGTCGGGACGGCCGCGATCCAGGTCGGCAAGGGGCTTGGCGCGCGCGTCGTCGGCGTCGTCTCGAGCGACGAGAAGGAGCGGGTCGCCCGCGAGGCCGGCGCCGACGAGGTCGTGCGCAGCGACGGCGACTGGCGCAAGCAGGCCGGCCCCGCCGACGTGATCTTCGACCCGGTCGGCGGCTCACGCTTCGACGAGAGCGTGCGCGCGCTGGCGACCGAGGGGCGGCTGGTCGTGATCGGCTTCACCGAGGGCTCGATCCCGAGCGTCGCGGTCAACCGGCTGCTGCTGCGCAACGTCAGCGTCGTCGGCGCGGCCTGGGGCGCCTTCGCGTTCGAGCGGCCGGAGTACGTGCGCGAGGTCGACGAGGACCTGCGCCGGATGGTCGCCGCCGGACATGTGCGGCCGCTGATCGGCAAGCGCTACCCGCTCGAGGGCGTCCGCGACGCGCTCGAGGACCTCGACGGCCGTCGCGCCGTCGGCAAGATCGTGCTCGACCTGGAGGAGACCGCATGAGCTACGAGGATCCCGTCGTCATCACCTGCTCGATCTCGGGCGCCGTCGCGAACCGCGACCAGTGCCCGGCGATCCCCTACACGCCGGAGGAGTACGCCGCCGAGGCGCGCCGGATCGTCGACGAGGGCGGCTCGATGATCCACATCCACGCGCGCACGCCGGAAGGCATTCCGAGCTACGAGATCGAGGACTTTCGCGCGATCACCGACGCGATTCGCGCCGAGGTCGACGACGTGATCGTCAACTACTCGACCGGCGCGCTCGGCGTCTCGATCGAGAAGCGGATCGCCTACCTGCGCGAGCTGCGGCCCGACGTCGCCGCGCTCAACATGAGCTCGATGAACTACGCGAAGTACTCGAAGTCGCGCGGCGAGTTCGTCTTCAAGGCGGTCTTCGAGAACTCGTTCGACACGATCATCGAGTTCCTGACGGCGATGAACGAGCTCGGCATCCGGCCGGAGCACGAGTGCTTCGACACCGGCCACATCGCCAACCTCGACCCGCTGATCGACATGGGCCTGCTGACCGGCCCGCTCCAGATCTCGTGCGTGATGGGCGTGACCGGCGGCATCCGCCCGAATCCGCGCAACCTCGCCCACATGGCCGAGCAGGTCCCGGGCGGTCCTGACGGCCCGAACAACTGGGGCGTGATCGGCGTCAGTCGCGCGCAGTGGCGGCTGGTCGCGAGCGCGCTGACGCTCGGCGGCAATGTCCGCGTCGGCCTCGAGGACAACTTCTACCTGCCCGATGGCGAGATGGCGCGCAGCAACGGCGACCTGATCGCCAAGGCGCGCCAGATGACCGAGGACGTCGGCCGCCGCCCGGCGACCGTCGCCGAGGCGCGCGAGATCCTGGGCGTGCCGCGCAAGGCTGCCGTTTGATCGTGGGGGCGCTCTCCGACATCCGGGTCCTCGACCTCTCCCGGCTGCTGCCGGGCGGGTTCTGCTCGCTGATGCTGGCCGACTTCGGCGCCGAGGTGCTAAAGGTCGAGGACACCGGGATGGGCGACTACATCCGCTGGGCGCCGCCCTACTACGAGGGGGCAGACGACACGGCGAAGTCGGCGCTCTACCTATCGCTGAACCGCAACAAGCGCTCGATCCGGATCGATCTCAAGCAGGAGCAGGGGCGCGAGGTGCTGCTGAGGCTGGTGCGCGAGTACGACGTCGTGCTCGAGTCGTTCCGGCCAGGGGTGCTCGACCGGCTCGGCGTCGGCTACGAGCGGATGCGTGAGGAGAATCCCGGCCTCGTCTACTGCGCGATCACCGGCTACGGCCAGGACGGCCCCTACCGCGACCGCGCCGGCCACGACATGAACTACCTCGGCCTCGTCGGCCTGCTCGGGCTGACCGGCGAGCGCGGCGGTCCTCCGGTCCAGGCGGCCGGCCAGATCGCCGACCTCGGCGGCGGCGCGCTGATGGCGGCGTTCGGGATCATGGCGGCGCTGCGTGAGCGCGAGCGGTCGGGGGAGGGGCAGCTGGTCGACGTCTCGATGGCCGACGGCGCGCTCTCATGGCTGGCGATGGTCGCCGGCAAGTTCTTCGCCGACGGCGTCGCCCCGGGTCGCGGCGACCTCGAGCTCGCCGGCAAGTACCTCTGCTACCGCCCCTACGCCTGCGCCGACGGCGACGTCTCGCTCGGCGCGCTCGAGCCGAAGTTCTGGCAGGCGTGGTGCGCCGGCGTCGGTCGCGCAGCCCTGGTCGAGAAGCAGTTCGACCCGCCCGGCTCCGACGCCCACGCCGAGGTCGAGCGGATCTTCGCCAGCCGCACGCGCGCCGAGTGGGAGGCCTTCGCCGCCGAGCACGACTGTTGCCTCGAGCCGGTCCTCGGTCTCGACGAGGCACTTGACTCGGCGCTCGTCCGCGCGCGAGAGATGGTCGTCGAGCTCGACCAGCCCGGCGCCGAGCAGCCCGTCCGCCAGCTCGGCGTCCCGGTCAAGTTGTCGCGCACGCCCGGCGGCGCGCTCGGCGAGCACACCCATGAGGTCCTGTCGGCGCTCGGTTACTCCGGCGACGAGATCACTGCGTTGGAGCAGGCGGGCGCCGTAGCCGGTCGCGCCGCCGACGTCACGGGCTCGTTCCTGCCATGAGCGGCGAGCCGACAGCCAACGGCGCCGAGGGACTGCTCAAGATGAGCGAGCTCGCCGAGGCGAGCGGCGTCAGTGCGGGCACGATCAAGCACTACCTGCGCGAGGGGTTGCTGCCAGACCCGGTCAAGACCTCGCGCAACATGGCCTACTACCCGCCCGCGTTCGTCGACCGCATCAGGCTGATCAAGCAGCTCCAGGAGGAGCGCTTCATGCCGCTGAAGGCGATCGCGCGCGTGCTCGCCGACGACCCCGATCGCGCCCGCGCGCTGGTCGAGGTCGAGGACAAGATCCTCGAGAGCGCCCAGCGGCGCGAGAGCAGCCGCACCTCGCGCGCCGAGGCCGAGCGCCGCTACGGCATTCCGCGCGAGGCGCTCGACCGGCTCGAGGAGATCGGCGTCCTGACCCCGAGCAGTCGCGGCTATGGCGAGCTCGACGCGCGCATGCTCGAGGCGATCAGCCGCTTCCGCGCCGGCGGCTACGACACCGAGATCGGCTTCACCGTCTACGACACCCTGCGCTACAAGAGCGCCCTCGAGAGCCTCGTCAAAGAGGAGGTCGAGGTCGTCCTCGAGCGCCTCGCCGGCGACGTCGAGCCCGACCGCATCGTCGAGCTGCTCGAGGCCGGCTCCGAGCCCCTGCGCGACCTGATCGCCGCCATGCACTCCAAGCTCCTCGTCGAGGAGCTCCGCCGCCACCGCGAGCAGCGCACGAGCTGACGCCTACCAGCGGACGTCGTGGGACTCCATGACGCCGAAGCCCTCGGCGAGCTGGAGCCCGTCCGCGAGTTGGCCGCTGAACGTCCCGAACGGCTGGCTGTAGGAGGAGCTCATGATCAGGGCGTTGGTCGAGTGCTCGCGGCGCGACCACTCGTCAAAGCGCAGGTCGAGGCGGCCGCCGCCCTGAGCGCCTGAGCCTGGCGCGGACGCGATCTCCGACAGGTCCTTGGCGAACGTGACCGGCGCTACGGCATGGATCTCTCCGTCGATCCATAGCGTGCGCTCGCTCGCGAACGGGTCGTCGTGGATGCCGTCGATGAGGTTCCAGCCGACGCGGCGGTCGTCCGCGGTCGTGCCTACGCCGGCCGACCACTTCCACGCGGTGTGGCGGGGGTGGTAGCCGGCCGAGTCGTCGATGAAGGCGGCGTCGCCGTCGATCGCATGGCGCTCGCCTTCGATCTCGACGCTCCCGCTCACCGGCACGCACGCCTGCTTGCGCGTCCAGATGTAGGCGCCGCGCTCATTGACGGGCGAGACGATCTCCATGTCGGGCGACTCCTCGAGCCGGAGCTCGATCCGCACGCCCTTTGCAGCGACGTGCACCGTTGAGCCCTCGATCGCGATGCCGCCCGCGCCGAAGGTCGTCCGCTCGCGCAGCGCGCCACTCGGCAGCGCGACAGCCCACCAGCGCTGCGGAACCGGCCCGATCTTCGCGTCGCCGACGCACAGCATCAGCTCCGGCGTGTAGACGCCGATATAGCGCCAGCGCTTCAACGGGCGACCGCCGCGCCAGGCCGGGAGACGGCCTGGGGGGAGGGGCAGATCGAGCTCTCGGACCTCGGGACCGCGCAGCGGTAACGGCGATGGCATCGGACCACCCTAATCGCTGTTGGCTGGCTGGCCAGCCTGGGGCTCGCTCCGAGCTATGCTGCGGTCGATGGAGGCTGCGACCGCCCCGCAGAAGGACAGGCCCGTCTCGCAGCCGGTCGAGCGGCCGGCGCCGGTCGGTAGGAGCGGGCTGCTGAAGATGGTGCGTGACGGGCGCGACGAGTTGCGCGCGGACGGTCCATTTCCGCCGGGGCCGTCGAACTTCGACGTGCGCCGGACGATGCAGATGGTGCGCGATCCGTTGCCGATCCTGCTCGACTGCTACGAGCGTCACGGGCCGGTGTTCTCGACGCGGATCCTGCACAGCCGCCAGCTCTGGGCGCTGGGGCCGGAGGCCAACCACCAGATGCTGGTCTCCGACGCGCGCAACTTTCTCTGGCGCGAGGGCGGTTTCGGCGACCTGATCCCGTTGCTCGGCGACGGCCTGCTGACGATCGACGGCGGCTACCACCGCCGCGCGCGGCGGATCATGCTGCCCGCCTTCCATCGCGAGCGGATCGCGGCGAGCGCCGCGACGATGGTTGCCGAGACCGAGGCGGCGCTTGCCGGCTGGCAGCCGGGCGACGTCGTCGACGTCTACCACTGGGCGCGCAATCTGGCGATGCGGATCGCGATGCGGGCGCTGCTCGGTCTCGACCCCGACGACGGCGACACCGGGGCGCGCGCGGCGATCGAGTTCGAGCGCGCGCTGTCCTTCTTCGGTACTGACTTCGCGCTGCGAGTGCTGCGCGGACCGGGCTCGCCGTGGGCCCGGATGATGACCGCCCGCGCGGAGCTCGACCGCATCGTCTACGCCGAGATCCGGCGCCGGCGGGCGGCGGCCGCCGACAGCGATGGCGGCGACATCCTCGGCATGTTGCTCGCGGCGACCGACGAGAACGGCTCCAAGCTGTCCGACCGCGAGGTCCGCGACCAGGCGATCACGCTGCTGTTCGCCGGCCACGACACCACCACCTCGACCGTCTCGTTCCTGCTCTACGAGCTCGCGCGCAACCCGCATGAGCTAGCGGCGCTCTACGCCGAGCAGGACGAGCTCCTACCGGGTGGAGTGCCGCCCGAGCTCGAGCAGCTCGCCGGCGGCCTGCCGCGGCTCGAGATGGCGCTCGACGAGACGCTGCGGCTCTACCCGCCCGCCTGGATCGGCCCGCGCCGCTCGGTCGAATCGTGCGAGATCGCCGGCGTCCACGTACCGGCGAACTCATACGTCAACTACTGCTCGTGGGCGAGTCATCGGCTGCCGGAGGTCTTTCCCGATCCCGAGGCGTTCGTCTCCGAGCGCTTCACGCCAGAGCGCAAGGCGGCGCTGCCGAAGGGCGCCTACGTCCCGTTCGGCGGCGGCTCGCGCACCTGCATCGGCATGCGCTTCGGGCAGATGGAGATCCGCGCGATCGCGACGTTGCTGCTGCAGCGCGTGCGGTTGGAGCTGCAACCGGGCCGCACGATGACCGTCCGCCAGATGCCGACCCTGAGCCCGCGCGGCGGTCTCGAGCTGGTCGTTCGCGAGCGCGGACTCTCTAGTCCGCTGGCGTGAGTGCCGCTTGCGGCGTTATGCTCGTTGACTGACGAGTCAATCTGGCTCAGGGAGTGTCGGTGCGAGCCGCGGCCATTCAGATGAACTCCACTGCGGACAAGCAGCGCAACCTGGCGACCGCCGAGCGGCTGGTGCGCGCCGCCGCGGCCGACGGCTCGACGCTCGTCGTGCTGCCGGAGAAGTTCAACGTCATCGGTACCCACGAGGACCTCGTCTCCGGCTCCGAGCCGCTCGACGGTCCGACGCTCGCCTGGGCGCGCGCGCTCGCGCATGAGCTGGAGATCGACCTCGTCGCCGGCTCGATCGCCGAGCGCCGCGAAGGTCACGACAAGCTCTCCAACACGTCGGTCCACATCGGTCCCGACGGCCGCGATCGCGCGCTCTACCGCAAGATCCACATGTTCGACGTCACCGTCGGTGGGCGCGAGTATCGCGAGTCGGAGTCCGAGCAGGCCGGCGACGAGATCGTCGTCAGCGAGGCCGCCGACGGCGTCAGCCTCGGCCTGACCGTCTGTTACGACCTGCGCTTCCCGGAGCTGTTCCGCATCCTTGCCGTGCGCGGGGCGCGCGTGCTCAGCGTGCCGTCCGCGTTCACAGCCGTCACCGGCGCTGCGCACTGGGACACGCTGGTGCGGGCGCGGGCGATCGAGAACCAGGCGTTCGTGGTCGCCGCCGACCAGATCGGCGTTCACCCCGGCGGCATGGAGAGCTACGGCGGCTCGCAGATCGTCGACCCGTGGGGCGACGTGCTCGCGCGCGCCGACGACGCGGAGTGCTTCGTCGCGGCCGACATCGACCTTGTGCGCCAGGACGAGGTCCGCGCGACGCTGCCGAGCCTCGCCAACCGCGTCCCGGCGGCCTACCGCTGGCCGGGGGAGGGCAACGCCTAATGGCTGCTACCTCACGTTCCGGCGCCGTCGACAAGCGCCGCCTGATCCTCGACGCGGCGATCACCGTCTTCGCCCAGCAGGGCTTCCACCACTGCCGCGTCTCCGACGTCGCCGACGAGGCAGGCGTCGCCTACGGCCTGGTCTACCACTACTTCGACTC